>JAAFJK010000342.1 GCA_013298105.1 Cytophagales bacterium | reverse complement strand
CAGATGATAGATTTCATTATTTGGGCTTTTTAGAACAAGACCAAGATAGAGAACTGAAAGGCATTTCTACAGCAGGTAAAAGCGTTGATGCCATAATTGTAAGATTCAATAGTGATGGTGCTACTTTAGATGTTTACCTGATAGAACTCAAATCGACATTGAAAAACGAGCATTTATTGGAAATCAAGGAAAAAATAGAATGTAGTATCTTTCGCCTTTTATTGTTTTTGTCTTATGTGGAAAAAGATAAAAAAGGCGAAGATTTTTTGAGTAGTTTAGAAGTAATTTTTCGCGTGATTGTGTGCTACAATGGTAAAAACAGTACAGAGGATAAATCTTTGAAAGACGTATTTCAATTATACCAAGCCTTGAATGAACAAAAATTTGATGTTGAATTTTCTTTACCCATTGATACAAAGATAAAAGCCAAAGTTAAATTCATATCTGCCCATGATGAGGTAATTGATTATGAAGAAGATACAGCTACCATGAGAATTGATTTTTCAGATTTTATAGACTTCTCGCCACGCACAGACTAACACACTCATTAAAAATTTGCCTATTCACAAACTTAGCACTAAATTGCAAACGAAAAAAAGTAGAAAGGCTACCTGTTTACCAGCCTCCCTGTTCCCCTGTTCCCCTGAGATATGACTCTTGAAATAAAAATCCCTAACATTGCTGAAGCTATCGTAGAAGTCGTGGTAGCTAAATGGCTAAAAAGAGATGGCGAAACTGTAAAACGTGACGAGCCTATTTGTGAAATAGAAACTGACAAGGCAAGTCAAGAACTGTATGCCGAAGCAGACGGTACACTCCAAACGATAGCCAAAGAAGGCGAAACTGTACCTGTAGGTGCTACTATAGCCAAAATAAATATCCAAAAAGAACCCACTCCTCAAATCATGGAAACAAAAAGCGAAATCCGCGAAATAAAACTCACAAACATGGGCGCAGAGTCCGTTACAGAAGCCGTAGTAGGCGCGTGGCTCAAGCAAGATGGCGACTTTATAAAATTAGATGAACCCATCTGTGAACTCGAAACAGACAAAGCGGCACAAGAACTACCTGCCGAAGTAGCTGGTATTTTGCGCATAGTCGCTGAGGCAGGCAAGACACTACAGGTGGGCGAGCTTCTTTGTCGCATAGAGGTAGGCACAAGCGCACCCGCAGGCAAGGTAGAAACCTTGCCTACCCCTACCCCCGAAGTCAAGACTGAAACCAAAACGGACAGCACGCCAAGCTATGCGCAAGGACACCCCTCGCCTGCCGCTTCCAAAATCTTAGCCGAGAAAGGTGTAGAGGCAAAAGATGTAACTGGCTCTGGCAAAGATGGCAGAATCACCAAAGAAGATGCGCAAAACGTACAAAAAGCCACCCCACACACAGAAACCAAAACTGAGGCTAAAGTAGAAATCAGCGCACCTGCCATCATCATAGGCGGACGCGAGCAGCGCAGAGTCCGTATGACGCAAATGCGCAAAACCATCTCGCGCAGGTTGGTAGCTGTCAAAAATGAAACTGCCATGCTCACAACTTTCAACGAAGTGAACATGAAGCCTATCATGGAAATGCGCAAAAAATACAAAGAGGAGTTTCAAACCGCACATGGCGTTGGGTTGGGCTTTATGTCGTTCTTTACACGCGCTTCAGCTTTGGCTCTCCAAAAATTCCCAGAAGTAAATGCCATGATAGATGGAGGCACAAGCGAGATAGTATATAACGATTTTGTGGATATTTCGGTAGCCGTATCTGCCCCCAAAGGCTTGGTAGTCCCTGTTTTGCGCAATGTAGAAGCGATGGGCTTCGCAGATATTGAAAAAGGCATCATCAACTTGGCTACCAAAGCCAAAAACAATGCCCTCTCTATAGAAGATATGCAAGGCGGTACATTCACTATTACGAATGGCGGTATTTTTGGCTCTATGATGTCCACACCTATCATCAATGCGCCCCAATCTGCCATACTTGGTATGCACAATATCGTAGAACGCCCGATGGCTGTGAATGGACAAGTCGTGATATTGCCTATGATGTATGTAGCCCTTTCTTATGACCACCGCATCATTGATGGACGTGAGGCTGTAGGCTTCTTGGTTACTATCAAAAAATATTTGGAAGAACCCGAAAGAATGTTATTTGGTATTTAAGTAGCACAGACGGCTCGTCTGTGTATTAAAAACATACAGACGCGCCGTCTATAAATTCAAAAATCCTAAAAACCGCCAATATGTCAAACCTTACCCTGCCCAAAGTGTCTTTTGAAGATACTGCCATTGCTTTTTCGTCCAAATCTAATGCGGCTTTGCGCAAAACGCACTGGCTTTTTTGGGCAATGAATAGTCCCTTTTTGGTAAAATGGGGTACAGGTGCTATTCAGTTGGGTTTTGCGATGCACTTGCCTATCAAATGGCTTGTAAAACATACCATTTTTAGCCAATTTTGCGGGGGCGAAAGCATAGAAGATTGCCAAAAAAGCATAGACCGATTGGCAGAATATGGCATAGGCACCATACTTGACTACTCGGTAGAAGGCGAAAAAAGTGAGAAAAGTTTTGAAGCTACTATGCACGAAACCATAGAAACTATACGCATTGCCTCCCAAAAACGCACCCAAATCCCTTTCTGTGTGTTTAAAGTAACAGGCGTTGCCCCTTTCGCGCTATTGGAAAAAGTACAAGCAAAACAACCGCTTACCGAAGACGAAAATATAGCTTGGCAGAAAGCACAAAAAAGAGTAGAAACTATCTGCACTGAAGCATACCTTCAAAAAGTACGCCTATTCATAGATGCAGAGGAGTCTTGGATTCAAAATACTATAGATGACCTTGCCTACGCCATGATGCGTAAGTTCAACCAAGAAATGCCTGTCATTTACAATACCTACCAGATGTATTGCCACGCTACGCTGGGAGATTTGAAAAAAGCATACACACAAGCCGAACAGGAAGGCTATCATTTGGGGGCAAAAGTAGTGCGCGGTGCCTATATGGAGCGCGAACGCGCACGTGCTGAAGCGAAAGGTTATCAAGACCCTATCCAACCAACCAAAGAAGCCTCCGACAAGGATTTTAATGCGGCTATAGCATTTTGTGCCGAAAATATAGCGCGTATAGGCTTGTGTGCAGGTACACACAACGAAGACAGCAGTTATTGGCTCGTAAGTCTGATGGAAAAAAACAGCATCTCGCCCAAAAATCCGAATGTGTATTTTGCCCAGCTCTTTGGTATGAGCGACCACATCTCTTACAATCTCGCAAAAGCAGGCTATAATGTAGCCAAATATGTGCCGTATGGTCCCGTAAAAGCGGTTATTCCTTACCTTTTCCGCCGCGCGGCAGAGAATACTTCTGTAGCAGGACAAACCAGTCGTGAACTTACACTTATCCAAAAAGAAGTAAAACGTAGAAGTAAGGTAGGCAAGTAAGATTTATACCATTATTTTTTTAGTTGTCCGACATTTTTTGTGGAGAACTATTTTTGAGCAAATTAGTCATTCAAAAAACGCCTTATTTGCTCAATAGGATAGGGTTTTAACCCCCTACTGATTGCCCACATCTTTTCTGCTTTTAGGCATTTACCTAAAAACAGCAAAAATAAAGTAAAAAACAAACATTTTTTTTCGGTTGGCAATCCGTTTACGGTTGTCAATCCGAAAAAAAGACCGCGAATTATCTCAAGAATTGTTAATTTTTTGCTAAAAATGGTAATTATTTTTTTAATTTTCTCGGATTGACAACCGTAAACGGATTGCCAACCGAGAAAATTAAAAAAATAAAATGTTGATTATCAATTATTTATATTCTTGTTGCGTTTCCAAAAAACGCCTTCTTTACTCAATAGGATAGGGTTTAAAACCCTATCCTATTGAGCAAAGAAAAACTACCACAAAAATTGTTAGAAAACCTTTTTTTTGTAGCATTTAATTTGCTATAAAAATAACAACAAAATAATAAGCTGTTATTTTTTTATTTTCAAAAAAAGTGTATTTTTGAAAAATTGTTCTTACTTATATGTGTAAAAAACTTATTTTGGGATTCTTTTTATGGTTTTGTTTTGCCTCCGTAGGCAAGGCGCAGGAAGTTCAGGATTTGCTGGAGCAACTGAACAAAAGCACCTTGCCTGCCCAAAAAATAACCCTGCAAACAAAAATCGGACTTGCCTACCAAAAACAAAACGCCCACCAAAAAGCCACTGAATATTTGGACAAAGCCTACCAACTATCCAAAGAACAAAATAACCTACCACAAATGCCTGTCATCTTGCAGGGATTGGTACAATCTTATACCGAACTCAAAAATTATAAAAACGCCCTTGCTACCAACCAAAAACTTGTAGAAATTTTCCAAAGACAACAAGACGAAACCAATGTACTCAGAACCTTACAAACTTCTGCTTATCTTGCCAAACTAAGCAACCAAGACAATGAAGCCATCACATTTTACAATCAAACGTTGGCTTTGCAGAAAAAAAAGAACGACATAGAGGGGCAGGCAAGCTCACTCAATAACTTGGGCTACCTCTACAAACGACTTGGAAATACAGACGAGTCATTGAAACATTTTACTGACGCACTTAATCTTTACAAAACACAACAAAATAAAAAAACACCCAATATAGCTGTATTGACAAATATTGGCGTATGTTATGCGAACCTCAGCGACTTCAAACAAGCCAAAAACTATTTTATACAAGCACTCAATATAGCCGAGCAGAATAGCGACCTCAAAGAACTTGCCAAAACAAACAACTATTTAGCCGCCAACTACCACATCAGCGGCAATGATGTGCAGGCACTTTCTACTGCCCAAAAAGCCTTAGAATATGGCAATGCGGCACAAAATGAAGAAGTAGTCATCACTACATACCATATTTTAGCCCAAATATACCAAAAAGACAATAATTTTGAAGAATATAACCGCTACAATAAACTGTTCGTCGAAGCACAAAAAAAGATGAGCGAAAAAGAGGCTAAACAAGCACTCCAAGTGCTACAAAACCAAGCCGATATAGAAAGAAAAGAAAATGAACTCAAAAGCCTTATAGCCGAGCGCGACCTCACAAAACTGGAAAAAGAAAAACAATCAGCCGAAATAGCACGTAAGCAAGCCGAAGTCAATAGCCTCAAAAGCGAACAAATTGCCAAAGAACAAGCCTTGCAAAATAGCAAATTGCGCCAAGAGCAAATACAGCAAGCCTTAGAACTTGCACAAAGACGCGCACAGCAAGCCGAAACTGACGAGAAACTGAAAGACCAAGAAATACAAGCCCTCAAAAGTAAAGAAGAAAACATCTTAAGAGATAGAGAAATGCAAATCTTGGAAATTAAAAACAAAGAAGAACGCGCCCAAAGAACCCAACGTGAAAAAGATTTGAAAATCTTAGAAGCTACAAATAAAGCCCAAACCCAACAAAGTAGATTCAACCAATATGTATTCGCGCTCTCTTTAGCTATAGCTTTGTTAGTGCTATTTTTTGTGCTTACTTCATTGTATTTTTCGCAACGCGCACGCCGTACATTAGCCAGCAAAAACAAAGAAATAGAAACTCAAAAACAAGAAATCATGTCCTCAAATGAGGAATTGCAACAAAATCAAGAAGAAATATTGGCACAACGCGAGTTTATCAGTGGGCAAAACCAAGAGCTTACTGTAGCCAATCAACGTATGCAAGACAATGAAGCTATCTTGCAAAAATCTATCGATAAACTCCGCGCAAGCGAAGAAAAAATACGACAGGCAAACGAAAATCTCCAAGAACGCGACAAACAAATCAGCAGCAGTATCATCGCGGCTAAGACCATACAAACCGCTATATTGCCTTATCCTGCCAAGTTGGAGCTTTTGTTGAAAGATTATTTTATTATTTATCACCCAAAAGATGTAGTTTCAGGCGATTTTTATTGGCTGAATGAAGTCCAAGACAAAACTATACTTGTGGTAGCCGATTGCACAGGACATGGCGTGCCTGGTGCTTTTATGACCTTGATAGGTAATAGTTTGCTGGACAAAATTGTGCGGGTTTGGGACATCATAGACCCCGCGCAAATCTTAGAACGCCTACATCAAGAAATACGTATCGTACTCAGGCAAGATTTTGATACCAATAACAGTGGTATGGATTTGATAGTAACTTGTATAGAACAAGCTGAAGGGGGAGTCAATATTGTGTTTTCTGGAGCAAAAAACTCGCTTTACTACACCCAAAATGGAGAAATTCAGGTACTCAAAGCTAATAGAAAATCTGTAGGTGGCGACCAAAACGAAAATAAATTTTTCACAAACCAAACGCTGTTTTTGCCCAAAGGAAGTATGATGTACCTCTCTACAGATGGATTCATAGACCAAAACGACCTCAAACGCAAACGCTTGGGCGATAAAGCATTTACCGCACTTTTGCAACAGACTTGCACCTTGCCTACCCAAGCACAGCAACAAGCACTCGAAAAAGCCCTACAAAAATACATGGAAGGCACACTACAGCGTGATGATATTTCGTTAATAGGTGTAAAAGTCTAACTCTCCAAATCGTATGTTCAAAAAAACACTTTTGATTTGCTTACTGTTCCTATCGGGCAGGCAAGTCATATATGCACAAGGCAATGTAAGGGCTTTCAAAAACAGAGTTACTATCTATGAACACGCTTATTATGAAGGTGTTAGCAAAAATCTAAGTGCGGGAAAATATAGCATGGACGCGCTGGGCATTGGCAATGACCAACTCAGCTCTATCAAAATCCCTAAAAACTTCAAGGTTACGCTCTACGAACACGCCGACTTTGAGGGCGAATCCATCACACTTACCGAAGATACAGAATTTGTAGGCGAGGAGTTCAATGACCTTACCTCCTCTATAGTCATTGAGGAATCTAAACCCAATGCGCCCAACAATAACCCTGTAGTTACTAATCCTACAAATGAGGAGATGCCCAGTTTCAAAGGTTGCGCCACAGGCAAGGAAAATGTACCTGCCGAAAATGAAGCCTTTGAGAAAAAAGTCCTCGAAATCGTAAACATAGAACGTGCAAAAATCGGAAAACCTGCCCTCGTTTGGAACAAAAACTTGGCGCGTGCCGCCCGCTATCATGCCGCAGATATGGCTACAGAAGACTATTTTGCACACGACTCACATGACGTAACCAATGGCGTAAAAACTAAAGTTTGTGGTACTTTTGAGCGCGTTGGCAAATTTGGCGCAGGCTATGCAGAGAATATAGCGTGGGGAAGCAATACTCCAGAAGGAGCTATGACTCAATGGATAAACAGTCCTGGACATTACAAAAACATCATGAGCGACAACACTTCACTCGGTGTGGGCTTCTACAAAAATTATTGGGTGCAGGTTTTTGGACCCAAAGAATAGAGGGAAGGTTTGGCATCTTTCATTTATCAGTTTACACTTTTTGAATATATACACATACGAAATTGGTTTTGGGATTTTGTCATTTTGAGCAAAGCTCAACATCTCGTCATTGTAAGGCGATTTGTGAACAAAAATCGAGATTCCTCCTTTCAGTCGGAATCACAAAGCATATCCCAAAACCACTTTCCGATGTGTATACAAATCAGAAAGTCGTTTTGAAAAGTTTTTTAAAAACATAATGTTTTTCATAAATAGCTCATTATCAGTTTTTTAAACCTATAAGGTCTTTAAAGACCTTATAGGTTTAAGGAAAAAAAGTGTAAACTACTTTTAGGGGTTATGAAAGATGCCGAAGATTTCATATATTTTTATTTTTTTAGACACAATAGCCTAATTTATGGTATAGCAATTTGAGTAATAAATATATTTTTTTATTTTATAATTACAATGTAATAAAATAATAGTATTTCTTTTTTTTCGTAATTTAGGTAGCTGACGGTAAGTAATAAAAAAATATAATAATCTAATAATCAGACTTTTAAATTTAAAATTTGCATATCTTATTTCAAATATACTTTTAAGTCCACCTATAATCATTCAATATAGAAGGCTTTTTTGGGATAATAAGCTTTTTTTATTTTTATCTAAAAGTTAGGCTTTAGGCTATATTTGCTATTTCAATTTTCAACTGTTAATTTTGCAATGTAAAATTGAATATAATTTTTATTTTATAAACAATAATAAATAAATATTTACTTTACACCGTCGCACTAAATTACAACTTATGATAGTAAAAGAGACAAATTTTGTTACTTTTAGCTACTTTTCTGAAAGTAGTATAATGAGGCTTGATTGGCATCTACCCAGTATAGATATGACTTCGCAGGATTTTCAGGATTGTATATATCTTGAGAAAAGCTTGTTTTTGTTGTATAAACCTACTAAAATATTAGCAAATACCCTAAATATGCACTATGCTATAGACCCAGAAGAGCAAGATTGGCATAATAGTATCATATCACCTACTTTTCAAGCGATAGGTTTGCAAAGACTAGCTATAATCGTGAGTAACGATATATTTGCACAGGTTTCTATTAGTCAGCTTTTAGAAGATGATAATCTTGCGCAGTACAAGACCAGCTATTTTGTAGATGAGAGCGCTGGATTATCATGGCTTACTGAAATCGTATAGTAGCATTATTTATTCTTTGAGCTTAAAATAATAACATTGAATACAATGTTCTAAATATACTTCTTGCAAAAGTGTGAAAGTAAAGGCTTTAGAATAGACTTTATCCTATTCAGAGTGCGGATTGCCAAGCTGAAGCCCATCAGTAAGTTCATTTTCCGTAATAACTCTTGAAGAGCCTAATTTATCAGTGTTTGTTTCTGTAAACAACTATTTTTATCGTATATCTTTCTTTACATTTTTTGTACGTTTCAGTATAGTGTTTTAAATGCTCTAAAGACACAGAATTTTAGCAAATTCCAAAATTCAAGACTATTGAAACCTATTTTACAAACAATGTTAATAGTATTACAATAAAAAATACTATATTCCAATCTATTATAAATTTTTTTAAGCTATGCATTATCTTTACCATTAATTCCAAATTAAATGCAGGCTAATATCATCTATCATGAATTAATTCCAAATTATTTGTTGCATTCATCACAATATGCTATTTCTATAATAGATTTAGAGGGCAATTATGTTTTTACCAATCATTGTTTTTTTGATAGGTATCAGGAAAATATAGACTTTGTAGGCAAGCCATTTTATATTACTATTCATCAAGATGATGTTGAAGTATGTAATCAAGCAGCTTATGATTGTATAAAAAATCCTGAAAGAATTGTATCTCTCAATATCCGAAAACCTGTCATAAATACAGTTAATTCCTTTTATTGGACTTCTTGGGAATTTTCAGCATTTAAGAATAAAGATAGCCAAATTATTGGAATTCTTTGTATAGGCAATGATACAACAAATGAACACAATAGTTTGTTAGAAAAACAAAAATATTTTAACGAACTAAAAAAATCTGAAAATAAATTACGTGCAATTTTGGATAGCTCTATAAGTTGTAACTTTTTTATATCCCCTGAATATAAAATCCTTTGTTTTAATAAAAAAGCAAGAGATTTTATAAGGGAAATATATAAAAAAGAAGTACAAGAAAATGATGACATCAGTCTATATATTATGCAAGATGTCAAAGAAATATTTTTTGCTAATTTTTCAAAAGCACTACAAGGACAAGCAACAGAATCAGAAATTAAGTTGTCCTTCCCCAATCGTTGTACAATATGGGGAAAAGCACTGTATCTACCTGTATATGATAGTCAATGTACTGTTATTGGTGTATCATTTAATGCCTTAGATGTTACGACACAAAAAGAAGCAGAAATAAAAGCCTATCAACAATATGAACTGTTAAAACAAATTGGATGGCAACAGTCGCACGAAGTAAGAGGTCCTATTGCAAATATTTTGGGATTAGTTAATCTATTACAAAATGATAAAGACGCTTCTGATGATGATGTCAGGCTTTATCTAAAATACCTTCAAGCAGCAACTGAAAAATTAGATAAAATAATTCACAAAATTGTAGAAAGTACAAATTATTTAGATGAAGATAATTAGTTTTTTTCAAAACATTAATAAAAATAAATTTAAAATTATGTATTATAAAATTTGGTTATTCATTCTAATTTTTTCAAGTCATTTTTTGTCTGCCCAGAATAATACTAAAATAAAAAGTATTATTCTAAAAAAAGACATTTTGACAGACATTCAAAACAATAGTATTACTTTTTTAGAAGATAAAAGTAGCAATTATTCTATTCAAAAAGTAGATAGTTTATTTAAAAATACAAATACTAAAACACTCAAAAAAGCAAATGCTAATTTTTATATTACACCTTCATCTTATTGGTTCAGATTTGAAGTAAAAATTCAAAACGAAAATCAAAAAGATAATTGGCTTTTAAAAATGGATTATGCTTTATTAGACGAAATAGAGTTATATTATCAAGATAAAAATAAAGCATGGCGAGTTAAAAAAACAGGTGATATTTATCCATTCAGTTCAAAAGAAGTAAAAGACAAAGCATTTTTATTAAAACTTCCTTTTTATGATGATAAAATACATTTATTTTATGTGCGTATCAAAACAAATAGCGTATTTCAAGTTCCTTTCTCATTCGAGCAAGCAGACCTATATTTTCAAAATATATTAGGTGAAGAGGTTTTCTTATTTACTTTGACAGGCGTATTTTTGACATTAATTTTTTATAATTTATTTTTATTTTTTGTATTAAAAGACTTTTCGTATTTATTATATGTATTTTTTGTAACAAGTTGTGCTTTTTTGATGACAGGTATTATTGGACACAATGCACAATATATTTTTTATAATAATGCTTTTTTGGCTGAATTTACCATTATTCCTGTAAGTTGTTTATTTTTCTTTTTTTTGGTTTGGTTTACACAACAATTTTTACATATTAAAAGATATTCAAAAACATTAAATTGGGGACTACAAAGTATAAAACTTTTATTATTAGTCAATACATTTTTTTATTGTCTTACTTTTCAAACTGCCCTTGCGAATAGAATATTACATATTTTAATTTTAATAGGTGTTTTTGTTTTGTTTGTTACTATTATATTTGCGCTGTATAAAAAAATACCACATTGTTTTTACTTTGCGATTGCTTTTTTATTTCCTGTGATAGGCACATTTGTTTATATGTTAAAACTCACAAACTTTTTGCCACATACACACATGACCACACACGCAAGTAGAACAGCATTAGCCTTACAAGGTATATTCTTTTCGTTTGCCTTAGCAAATAAATATAGAACGATTAAAAACAAACTACTTGAAACCCGAAAAAATCAAAATGAAAAATTAGAACTCAAAGTAAAAGAAAGAACTAACGAAATAGAAGGGCTTTATCAAGAAGTACAGACACAAAATGAGGAGTTACAACAATCTCAAGAAGAGATATTAGCGCAAAGAGAGTTTATTCAGGGCAAAAATAAAGAGTTACAAATCCAAAATACTAAAATAAATAGTAGTATTCAGGCTGCACTTTTAATTCAACAAGCCATTTTACCTTATAAACAGAAAAAAGATACATTGTTAAAAGAATATTTTGATATTTTTTTACCAAAAGATACTGTTTCAGGTGATTTTTATTGGTTGAATGAAATCAATGATAAAATATTTTTGGCGGTTATTGATTGTACAGGGCATGGCGTTTCGGGTGCTTTTATGACTATGATTGCTAATAGTTTATTAGATAAAATTATCAGAATACAAAATATTTATGAGCCTGCAAAAATTTTAGAACACCTCCATCAAGACATTAAAATAATGCTCAGACAAGATGAAACCAATAATACTAACGGAACGGATATGAGTATTTTTACTATTGAAAATAATAACAATCATACTTATAATATTACTTTTGCAGGAGCAAAAAATGGACTATTTTATGTAAATAATCAAAATAAAAAAGTACAATATATATCAGGTACGAGGAAAGGAATTGGCGGACAACAAAATGAAAATACTCATTTTGAACAAATATCTTTTGTATTAGAAAAAGGAAGTTATTTGTATTTATCTACTGACGGATTTTTAGACCAAAATAACGAACAAAGAAAAAAAGTAGGCATGAAAAAATTTGTTTCTTTGTTAGAACATATTGCTAATCTACCCAAAATAGAAGAGCAAAAAGAATATTTATTGGATTATTTACAAAACCATACCAAAAATACAACACAAAGAGATGATATTTGTGTGATAGGAGTAAAATTAACTTAAAAAAATATGCAAAAAATAATTTTATTTTTTTCTTTTCTTTTGTGTTTTTACCTAAAAAGTAATGCACAAACTTTGCCTGATAGTTGCAAACTTGCTTTTGGAACAAATATGAGTGGACTTGCTGATTATAGCACAGAACTTCCTTTTGTGGACTTGATGCATAATTGTAGAACTTGGTACACCAAAGATGCCAATAATCCCAATGCTGGTTTTGATTCTGAAAAAGCAGACAAACTTGCCTACCGACCCGACGGCTATCCTACACACATTCCACAGACTATCCGTAGAGTACGATTTCCACAAAAAGTCGCTACAATTTGGGCAAGTACAAATGGTTGGCAGGCGGGCAAGTATATCGTTTTGTTTGATGGGCAAGGTACGCTCAGTTTTTCGGGTGGTTTGACAAATCTAACTGCAACTTCTGCCAACCGTTTTACTTTTGATTTTGATACACCACAAGATAATATGCTTGAAATGGTCATCGAAACTTCGCTTGCCTCTAATCCTATTCGAAACATCAGAGTTTTGATGCCTAATACCGAAAATACGTATCTTACACAGCCTTTTAATCCGATTTGGCTCAATAAATTACTTATTTTTAAGTCAGTACGTTTTATGGATTGGGGTCAGACAAATCATTGGGGACAAAAAGATGCATATGATTGGGATAGTCCTACACTTTTTGATTGGAATGACAGGCAAAAAATGGATTATTATACTTGGTCAAATTCCAAAGGTGTGCCTTATGAAATGATGATAAAACTCCTCAACGATTACAAACTTGATGGCTGGGTATGTGTGCCTCACAGAGCAAGCAATGATTATATACGAGGAATGGCACAACTTTTTTATGCCACTTTAAATCCTGAAAGAAAACTAACCGTAGAATATACTAATGAAGTCTGGAATTGGATGTTTGGGCAAGCAAATTGGTGCAATAAATACGGAAAATTAGCCACAGGCAAAGATTGGCCAGAATGTATAGTGCCTTATATCCAAAACAATTTGAATATCTGGACACAAGTCTATGGCACAAATGTGGGCAGAATAAACAGAACTGTAGGCGTACAAACTGCTTGGCAGGACGTTTCGAATAGGATTGTGCATAACCTTGCCAAAGGTACGTTTGATTCTTTTGCACCTGCTTTTTATTTTGGATTAAGTGATGAGCAAGACGAAATCACTTTGGATAATTTGGGGACAAATGCAACCGCAAGAGATATTGCATTTTATACACGAAAATCATGGACTAATAACGAAAAAAAATGGATGCAAGAACAAAAAAAACAAATTGCAGATTCATTAAATATTCCAATGGTTTTTTATGAAGGTGGGCAACACATTACGCCTACACCTTTTGGCGAAGAACCGACTTATGCACAAGCATTATTGGATATTCAGAGAGATACTGCTATGTATAATCTCTACAATGAGTGGTTTGATTTTGTGCGCACACTACAAAAAGGCGCAAAGCCTTTGCAACTTATGAGTTTTGGCTTTATTGGTGAAAGAAGCGCAAGGTATGGTAGTTGGGGAATTTTGGAAACTATGCAGCAAGATATTAACGCCATAAATGCCCCAAAATACAAGGCTATTAAGCAAAATATACGAAATTGTATCAGTATCACACCTTTTGAAAATACAGCAAATAACAGTGATTTTATCATCTTTCCTAATCCTACTTGTGATGAAATTCATATCAAAAATTTGTATGGGGTAGAAATTATGCAAATAGAAATCATATCAAGTGACGGAAAAAAAATAGGCACAAAACAAATTGATACACAAAATATTTCTTTGCAATTCAAAGAGTATGCAAGTGGCGTTTATTTGCTCCACATTACTCTAAAAAATAACACTAAAACAGTATATAAAATCATAAAACAATAACTTTATATTTGCTTCTGATGCTTATAAGAATAGTGCGCCTAACGTTTCAGCATGACAAGATAGAAGCGTTCCGCCAAAATTTTGACGAGAATAAACACAAAATACGCGCTTTTGCGGGCTGTAGCCATCTTGAGCTTTGGCAAGACCTTGAGAAGCCAAATGTATTTTGTACCTACAGCCACTGGGAAAGTGAGGAAGCACTGAACAATTACCGCAACTCTGACCTTTTTGCAGGCGTATGGGCGACTACCAAAGCATGGTTTGCGGATAAACCGCAGGCATTTTCGGTGGGCAGGCAAGAAATAGTTTGAAAATGAGCAACTTACCTTATTTTAGGCTATAAAACTATAAAAAGCCTTTTTTTCAGCCCCCATTCCCCCAAAGGGGGTTTTGCTATAACAAAAATGCAGTGCAAACGCAAATTCCCCCTTCGGGGGTTAGGGGGCTAAATAGTTTAACCATGAAAAAAAAGCGCGTACTTTTCCTTTTTCCATATCCTGCCGATACTGCCGCCTCTCAACGCTTTCGGTTTGAGCAATATCTACCTTGCCTGCCCGAAAACGGCTGGGAGTACGATACGCAGGCATTTTTGAGTTCGCGCACGTGGGACATTCTCTACAAGCGCGGACATCATTTGCAGAAAATATTGGGGATTTTGGGTGGATTTTGGCGAAGGTTTTGGCTTATGTTTAGCCTCTATAAATATGAAGCCGTTTTTGTGCATCGGGAGGCAAGTCCGCTTGGTTTCCCGATATTTGAGTGGATTATTGCGAAAGTGTGGCGCAAACGCTTGATTTTTGACTTTGATGATGCGATATGGCTACCCAATACGAGTGCGCAAAATGCGTGGGTGGCGTGGCTAAAATTCCACACCAAAACCCGCCTTATCTGCCGTTGGGCGTGGAAAGTGAGCGCGGGAAATCAGTATCTTTGCGACTATGCCTTAGCCGTAAACTCAAATGTGGTCTTGAATCCCACTACTATAGATACGGCAGGTATGCACAACGCATTACGGACGCATGAGGCGCACGAAAGGCTCGTAATAGGCTGGACAGGCACACACTCTACGCTGAAGTATTTGGAGGAACTTGTGCCTATTTTACAAAAATTGGAGAAAAATTATGCCTTTGATTTTCTGGTCATAGCAGATAAAGCTCCCGACTTTGACCTTGCCTGCCTGCGCTTCATAGCTTGGGACAAAGCGACTGAGATAGCGGATTTGCTGAAAATGCACATAGGCGTGATGCCGCTTGTAGCCGATAGATGGGCGGCAGGCAAGTGTGGGTTCAAGGCTTTGCAATATATGGCATTGGGCATACCTGCCTTAGTTTCGCCTGTAGGCGTGAATACGGCTATAGTAGATCATGGTTTGAATGGCTTTGTATGCGCCTTGCCTACCGACTGGGAAAAGGCGTTGGTGCTGTTGTTAGAAAATCCTAATCTCCGCACAGAGATGGGCGGGGAGGCAAGGAAAAAAATAGAAAATGCCTACTCCGTAAAAGCAAATACAGCTAATTTTTTGGGGCTTTTTTAGTAAAAAATCATTTTTTTTCACGTAATTTGCACGTCTTTTAAATAACATTCAAACCTCGTATGCGTGCAGTCCAAATAGGCATCATCATTTTTTTTCTTGTGATAGGTGTTTTTGTTGTCTGGAAACTTACAGACATCGATATTTTTGAAACAGGCAAGCCTGTCAAATCTGTCTATAATCACAGCATAGTCCTCGAAAAAATAGAGGAACTCGGTAAACTCGAACTCGTCAAGTTTTCGTATCGTGATGTGATAGAACACATCAAAGAATACAAAAACTGGATAACCAACTCCAAAGTCGTCCTCATAGTCAGTGGCGAAGCCGTAGGCTGTATTGATTTGAAGAAAATAACCAAAACCAACATAGACGAAACTCGAAAAGACACCATCATTTTGCAAATGCCCGAACCCGAACTTTGCTACTATAAGATAGACCAAAGCAAGTCGCGCATCTATGACAGCTCTTATGGTATGACAGACGCGGCTACAGTCATAGGCGAAGCCTACAAAGCGGCTGAAATAAATTTGCGCAAAACCGCCCTCGAGTCAGGTATCCTCGAGCAAACCAAAAAAAACGCAGAAACTATGCTAAAACCACTGCTGGAAGGGTTATCGAAGAAAAAAATCATTTTCAAGTACCCCTCTAAAGTTACCAAAAAATAAATTTTTCAAAAAAAAATAATATTTTTTTGTTTTTTGATTTAATTATTCCTATTTTTGTAACCAAACTAAAACCCCTATACGATTTTATGAAAAAATTAACTTTTGCCCTCTTTGCCGTGTGCGCTATGGTGTGTCTTACCTTCACAAGTTGTAAGAAACCGATTAAAGAGGATCCGAAAAAAACACTCAAAGAACTTATCCAAGGAAAAAGCTGGAAACTCGGTACTGTACGTAAAGGTGCTACAGACGTAACGGCTAATTTCACTGGCTTCCTATTGACTTTCAATGCTGATGCAACTACAGGAACAATCACTACAGGTGGTTCTGCTTCAACCACAAACAATGTAACTTACGGTGTATCTACAAATACCATCACAGTCAATGGTATGCCTATTATTACAGGCTGGCCTGGCACTTTGACAGAAGCGAGTTCAAATGACCCTGACGGCACTACTTTTAGTTTCAAAGTAAATATCAACAATCCTAAAACGGGTCCCGCTGACCATGTATTCAACCTTGTGAAAAACTAATTCTTGGTTTTTTATATAGACTATGCTCAACAAAACGCGGTTTTGTTGAGCATTTTTGTTTGTTATTTTTGTAAAATTATTTTTTTTGCCTATCTTTAAGCCCTCCAAACTTAATCCTACCTTTTGTAAGATGGCAAACGATACTGAAAACTGGCGCGAAGACTTGCGCAGGCTCGGAAAAGAATATTTTATCATACAAGAAATGCTCAGAACAGGCTTTTTGAAGCTCACGCCTGACGACTTAGCCATTTATAAGAATAAACTCAAAGAACTCAATCAAGTCAATGGCGAAATCTACAAACTTAGCCAAGAGCTAAAAGGGCTGGACGACATCACGCCCCTGCTCGAAGAAATCCGCAAAAATAGAATCGCGCGTGTAAAAGCAGAAAGACTTATCAAAAAGGCGGAACGCGCCAAAGCAAAACAGGCACATACACACGCCGTAACCGAAAAACACAAAAGCCAACCCGCTTACTTGGGCGAAAAGTTTGCCGAAAAACTCAAATTTGAAGGCGGGGACTTTGAGAAACTTGCGCAAAATACCTTGCCTGCCCTCGTGGACTTGCAAGACCTCAGCAACGCCACAGGCATCTCTCGTGAAAAACTGCAATGGCTTTGCTACCACAGACAAGCGGCTACTATAGACCATTACTCGCGCTTCCAAATCCCCAAACGCAAAGGCGGTTTCAGGCAAATATCTTCCCCAAAACCACTCATGCGCGTAGCCCAAAGCTGGGTTTTGGAAAATGTATTGGATAAAATTCCTTTGCATGAAGCGGCTGTAGCGTTCAGGGCAGGCAAGTCGATAGTAGATAATGCTGAAAGGCACAAAGAAGGGCAAGTCATTTTGCGCATAGACTTGAAAGACTTTTTTCCTTCAGTCCGTTTTCATAGAATCAAAGGGCTTTTTACTTCTTTGGGTTACAATTATGGCTTGGCTACAGTCTTTGCACTCCTTTGTACTGATGCCGCGCGGATAGGCGCGAAACTATACGACAAACAGTATTTTGTGGCTTTAGGCGACCGCTACTTGCCTCAAGGGGCTTGCACCTCTCCTACCCTTACGAACTTGATTTGCAGGGGATTAGACAATCGCCTTGCCAAACTTGCCGAAGCGCATGGCTGGATTTATACGCGCTATGCAGATGATTTGGTATTTTCGCATACAGACAAAGAAGCCGACCTGAAAAAACTGATGGGCTTGGTAAAAATGATTATCAAAGAAGAAACTTTTGAAATCAACGAAGAAAAAACACTCGTCATGCGGGGGCATCAACGCCAAACCGTAACGGGTATAGTCATCAATGACGGTACTTTACGCCTCTCGCGCAGAGATATTCGATATTTCCGCGCTTTTTTGCACCAATATACCTTGCATGGCGCGGAAGCTATGAGCCAAAAAATAGGCAAAGATGCCACCCAATACGGCAGAGGATATATCGCTTTTATGAAAATGGTAAATCCTACCCAAGCCGAGAAATTTATAGCCGAATATGCGTGGCTTGGGTAGATATTTTTTGTTTTTTCGGATTGACAACCGCGAGCGGATTGCCAACCGAAAAAACAAAAAAGGCTGACTTACGTTTTTTATTTTTTATTGATGCCTTTATTCAAATGTTCAATGTAGGAGGTTACGCCACCAAATTGGTAGCCAGTAGTCATGACCACATTTTTCTCGGCATCAAGCACCAAAATAGTAGGGAAACCTTCTATTTTATAGCTTACAGCAAGGTTTTGGTTTTGTTTTTTTTCTTCGGCTGTAACTTTAGACTTGTCTTTGGGGAAGTCTATTTTTACACACACAAAGTTAGTGTTGGCATATTGGATAAAGTCAGCTTCTTTGAATACTTCCTTGTCGAGGCGTATGCACCAGCCACACCAGTCTGAACCTGTAAAATTGACAAATAATTTTTTCTTTTCTTTTTTTGCTTTGGCTACCGCGTTCTCAAAATTTGTTTCCCAAACTAACTCGTCAATTTGAGGGCGGAAATTGAAAGCAAGGGAACAGAGGATAATGAGCGCGAAAGAGGCTACTGAAACGGATTTCATGGGGTTGTTTGGTTTAAGTGTATGGTAGATAACGTTTATTGTGGTGCGTTTATTATTTTTCTCTTAATTTTTGGATTTCTGTTTGTAGTTGAAGTTCGCGGATTTTGGCATTACTTAACTGTTCTTCGACTTGTTGTTTGGCAAGTTCGAGTTGTTTCATCTTGGCTTCATTTTCGCGTTTTCGCGCGATGTCTTTGGTATTATCGCGGCTATACATCAGCAGAATGGAGCGTGAACCTATCATAAATCGGTTCAGGAAAGCCTGCACTGCAAAAGTTTCTCCATTTCTTTTTTTGGCAGTAAGTCCACTTCTTATACCAATAAAGCCCTCAAAACCATTGTAAAGTTCTTCAAAAAGGTTTTCAATTTTCATGTTGCTGACATGGTTTCGGTCATAGCCAAACATAGTTTCAGTGGCGGGATTTATTTCTTCAATCCAGCCTTGTTCGTTAAAAATGATGATAGAGTTGATAGAGCCGTCAAAAATGGCTTGGCTTTTCATTTGACTTTCCTGCATAGCCGTTTGAGTGCGTTGCATTTCTTCTTGAGTAGTTTTTAGCTCCTCCATATTTTGGCGCATTTCTTCTTCGCGGGTGCGCAATTCTTCTGCCGCGAGTTGGGCTTGTTGATACAAGATTTGTGTTTCTTCGTTGTTGCGGGCTGTGATGAGTGTAGAGGCGATATTATCGGCTATTTTCTCCAAAAAAGTACGTTCATAAAGTGGTATTTCTCTCAAGAATGCCATCTCAAGTACACCCACCATGTTGTCATTGACTTTCAGTGGAACTATAAAAATACTGTTGGGTATGATTTCGCCCAAGCCTGCTTCTATGGCTTTGTATTGGGCGGGGACTTTTGTGATGAAGGTAGGCAAGCGTTCAAGGAAAGTCTGTCCTACCAATCCTTCCCCTAACTCTATGCGATGATGCAAAAACTTTTTGCGGTTATAGGCATAGCACGCAACCATCTCAAGGTGTAAATCGTCTTGATTGCCTTCTGCCAAATAGATAGCCCCTTGTGAAGCGTCCATGCGTTGGATAAGTTTATGCAGTACGCGGTCTGTGAGTAATTCAATGTCTTGGGTAGATTGTCGGAGTATCTCGCCTACTTCGGTGGTAGTTTCGCTAATAAATCGTTCTTGGTCATCTTTTTCGTCTGCCTTTTTGAGATTTTCGCGCATATTCAGGAGGGCTTTGCCTAAGTCATCTGCTTGACTAATATAAGACGCATTAAAATTTCCTTGTGCTATCTCGTCTGCAAATTCGCGGTTTTGCTGATAGTTTTTTAACTCAGTTTCTTTTATTATTTCATTTTCAATGGCATTTAGGCTTTCTTTGCGAAGTGCATCTACCACCATGAACGCACCTGCATTTGCAAATATCGTGAACCCTGTCGAAAATACAAATCGTTCTACTGAAGCGGCTTGTGCCTCCAAAAGATACATTTTGGCAATGCCTGCAAAAGTGTTATCAGTCAATACTACCGTAAAAGCCACCACCAAATAGGTAAGACTCAATACCGTAACCATGCCTATGGGCGTTCTATCTCTGTAGAGTGTAAGCAAATATAAAAAAGCAAAGTAAGAGAACCGCGCCTCTGTGATACCTTTGGTTACAAAAAGCAAGAAAAATACGCTCGTGGTGCAAGCCATTGTAACCAATATGTTGCGCTGTGTGCGCGAATTACCATAATTCATGGCTACATAAAGTATCGCTCCTGTAATCAAACAACCCACAAGTGCAAGTACAGGCTGTCTATACATCGCACCCGCCAAAAAAAGGGCAGGCAAGAATATATAAAACGCATACAGAATACTTTTATCTGCTTTTTGATGCAACTCCTCAAAAGCGAGTTTTATTTTTTCTTCTTTTGACATAGTGTGGGCTTCTTCTGTTATTTTTGCCCCAAAAGTAAGAAAAATATAGTGTAAAACCATTCGTTTTCTAAAATCTTTTGATTATAATTACCTTGCCTGCCCGCGCTATGTCTATGCAGGCAAGGTTATATAAAAAATTCTGGTTCTTCGAAAGTTAGGAATGGAAACAAAATAAGGAACGAGTAAAAAATAAGATGGTCAGGATTTTGCGCGATATTTTGTGCTTAGACAAGGCGCAATAGAAGCGCAAAGCGGTGTTTTGTAATGAATATTGCAACGAAGTATAAGCGCAAAAGATTAGTAAAATGTCCAAGTTATTTTTTACTCGTTCCTT
>JAAFJK010000512.1 GCA_013298105.1 Cytophagales bacterium | reverse complement strand
AACATATTTTATATGGGTATCAACATTGGGGCATTTATTTGCAACTTTGTGGCGGCTTATATGCGCAATGGTTTTGGCTGGGGCTGGGCATTTGGTGCGGCAGGTGTGGGTATGATTGTAGGGTTGATTATTTTTGCTTATGGCTCAGGTACAGCGCAAGAGTTGCGCGAGGCTGATGTACGTAAACCTGTTACGAAAGAAGATGTGCCTTTGAGTCAAATTTTCATGACGATATTTGTGCCTGCGATTCTATTCGCACTTTTGGGGGCGTATATAGGCAAGATATTGGGCATAGGGACTATTTTTGGCTCTATCAGCAATGACGCTTTTCTGTTTGCGTGTGTGCCTGTAGTTTCCTTTTATCTTTACACATATTTGAAATCTTCCAAAGAAGACAAAGCACCGCTTGGTTCGCTTTTATATATCTATGCGGTTGTGATTATATTCTGGGCTATTTTTCACCAAAACGGCAATGTACTGACGAGCTGGGCAGAGAAAAATACAGTCCGCGAAATCCCGCAAATGATGGAAAATACCCTAAAAAGTATGGGTGTGGAGAAAGAATTTGTAGAAAAAGTATCAGCCGACTCTATCTCTGTTCCCAAAAAAGACCATGGCAAAATAGTGATGAACGGCAAAGACACTGTAAAAGTAAAAGAAGTAGTAACATACCTGAAGAACTTACCTAAAGAGCAACACCCTAAACCCAAAGAAACGTTGAGTTTGGCAAATACAGAGCTTTTCCAATCTATCAATCCGTTTTTTGTGGTCTTGCTCACGCCTATAGTAGTGGCTTTCTTTGGATTTTTGAGTAGGAGAGGGGCAGAACCTTCCACACCCGCTAAGATAGCTTGGGGACTGTTGATTACAGGACTTTCTACGCTTGTGATGGTAGCGGCGGTACATATATCCAACTATGGAGAGCATAAAGTATCTGTTTGGTGGCTTTTTGGGACGTATGCAGTCATCACTACAGGCGAGCTGTTTCTTAGCCCGATGGGACTTTCTTTAGTGTCCAAACTTAGCCCTGCACGCCTAACGGCTATGATGATGGGCGGTTGGTTCTTATCTACGTCTATTGGCAACAAATTGGCGGGTGTATTGGGACATTTTCCGCTTGAGTATGTGTTTTGGATAAATTTTGCAGGAGCTACTTTTTCAGCTTTATTACTTTTCTTATTCGTAAAACAAATCAGCAAAGTCTTGAAAGATAAAACGGGGGCGTATTAGGCACTTGCCTACCCCATCATAAACAAAAAACGCTCGCTTTCAAGCGAGCGTTTTTGAATTTTGGTACAGCCTTTGCGTATGTAGATTAAAAATACCTTGCCTACCGAATAAAAAAAGCGCGTAAAGTAAAAAAAATCAAAAAAATTATTACTTTTGCAAAAAAAAGCACTAACTTTCGGACTAAAACCAATAAGCCCATTCTTCTCTCCTGTATTGTATCCCATTAACCCATTCAATCCTATATGAAATATATCTATGAGTTACACCGAACTATGACTACCCGAAAATTGATTCTGGTGTATGAGGGTGAGTTTACTCAAGAAATCACGAAGTCAGTGCTGGCAATGGCTGAGCGCAACATGGACGCTATAGGGGAGGATTCGGGGATAAAGCGCAAGGTTTTTAATGTCATGGTGGAATGTTTGCAAAATATAGTCAAGCACTCAGACGAGCTACAAGAAGGCGGCGCACCCGTAAGACATGGCGCAGTATTCATGATAGGCAAAGATGATGACAAATACCTCATCACGTCAGGCAACCCTGTCCAAAACGATAAAGTAGAGATGCTCAATGGCAAACTCGACCACATCAATAGCTTGGATAAGGAAGGACTGAAAAATTATTACAAGGAAGTTATCAAAAGCAACAAAGGACTCTCCGAAAAAGGAGGTGCAGGCTTGGGCTTTATAGATATGGCACGAAAATCAGGTCAGAAATTACAGTTTGACTTTGAGCCAATGGGCAACGACTTTTCGTTTTTTTCACTCAAAACGGTTATCCGCCGCAATGTTACGGATTCAGAATAATTAACTCTCAAAAAACATCAAACGTATGGAAGTTATCAACAAAGAAGGAACTGAAGATACCCCCAAAATCATCTTGAACCGCAATGACGGTATTTTTGAAATCTCAGGACGTTCACTCCCCGAAGACTCGGCTGACTTTTACCAACCCATATTGGATTGGTTAGATAAATACAGCGGCAGTCCAAATCCTGAAACTGTGTTTGTATTCAAACTTGAGTATTTCAATACGGCTTCTTCTAAACTTATTTTGGATATTTTGTCCAAATTAGAAACTATCTCCAACACGCGCATTCATTGGTACTTCCACGAAGATGATGAGGACATGGAAGAAGCGGGTACTGAGTTCTCTGAATTGGTAGAAGTGCCGTTTGAGTTCAAAACTTATTAAAAATTACGATTTGTAGTAAAATCTAAAATCGTAAAGCCCAAAATCTAACATAAAAAAGGGAGGAAAGGTAAGATGTAAGCAATTGGGCTTGTTATCTTTCCACCCTCTTTTGTGTGTGATATATTTATAAGTTAGATATTATGGCAAAAAATAAATTTACATTCTCCAATGTACTCGAAAGTAATTTTCAAGAATGGTGCGAGGGCGAATTGATAGAAACTTTTAATCTTAGACGTATTGCAGACCGTCAAACACCTCTCATGCAAGAGTGGCTACAAGTGGACTTCCCTACCCTGAACATACCTGAACAATACAACTTCGATAAAACTCACAAAAGGGCAGTCAATCAAATAAGTGGCTGGAATGAAGAAGATTTGAAAATGAAATTTATAGGTCCTGTTTTGGAATTAGGTCATTTATTAGACGAAAATGGACTTATTGGTTTTTTTGATAGGATAATCGCGGCAGAAGTTGATGGCATACCACTGCGCGTAAAAGCAGATTTTATGCTTGCAAAAGGCACACTCAATGTATTAAAAAAGCCCTTTTTTCATTTTCAGGAATATAAACCTACCATAAATCCTACAGGCGAGCCTATGGCACAACTGTTAGAAGCATTTTTGATAGCTCAAGCCCAAAATAATAATGATATGCCTCTTTATGGGGCAGAAGTGATAGGCAGGCAATGGAGTTTTGTAATCATGGAAGGCAAGGAATATTGTATCTCAAAACTCTATGACTCAACAGACCGCGAAAGCCTCCTAAAAATCATTGCTATATTAAGAAAATTTAAAGAAATTTTAGAAACTCGATTACTTTTTCTGTAGTTTCACAATTTTTATTATTTTTGCACAAACCTAACTCCCATGAGTTCAAAGATACTTGAAGCACTTACCAAATTATTCGCGCTTATTTCACGCCTCGAAGGGGGTGCAAGTGAAGTAGAGCGTAAGTTTGTCATTGACTATTTTAAGAAAGAACTTGACGAAAACTCCGTAGATGCCTATACAAAGCTCTATGAAACAGAGGCAGAGTATGGCAAGGAGCAAGAAAATAAAAACATAACCATGCGTGATAATGTACGCATTTTGAGGTTTTGTAGAGAGATAAATCAAGGTCTTGAGCAACGTCAAAAGGTTATTATCCTCATTAAACTACTGGAGTTGGTAGCTTCAGATAAGATAGACAAAGTATTCACACCCCAAAGGCGTGAGATTTTGAAAACCATCTGCGATACTTTCAACATCAAAGATGACTACAATGCAATGGAGAACTTTATCTTCTGTGAAGATTCAGCTATCCTGAATTCCAATGATATACTCATAGGGGCTTCCAACAACCGCCTTTTGCCTCCCAATGCGAAATACTTGAAAGTAGAGCGTTGATTTATATTTTATAAAATATTTAGGAAAAGACGACATCAAACTGAATGGTTTTGCGCTGGCTACAGGGCAAGTTACGCTTTTCCCTCCAGGCAGTAGCCTAAGACCTGCACAAGCCTCAAGCAAGGGCTTCTCTATCTACTATAGTGATGTAGCAGGGGTTTTCCTTGAAAATTCACAGACTGTCAAAGTTTCTTTTACAGCCAATCAGATAGAATATAAATTTCCGAATGGTGCGCTGGGCGTACAACGCATGGATTTGTCCGAATCTCAAGGCAAACTCATAGGCATCATGGGCGGTAGTGGGGCAGGCAAGACAACCCTTATGAACGTGCTTTCAGGCATCGAAACACCTTCGCATGGGGAAGTGCTTATCAATGGCTTCAATATGCACACCCAAAAAG
>JAAFJK010000567.1 GCA_013298105.1 Cytophagales bacterium | reverse complement strand
CGGAAGTAGATTATTTTCAGCGCATGGTGTATGGTATGGCAAAATTGATAAGCCAATACTTGCAAGAAGGGGAGCTTTATGGCAAACTCAAACGCGCCTATTCTATCAATATCGTGTATTTTGAATTAGGCGAGGGCAAGGACTATCTCTACGAATACAAAGGCGAATTTGTAGGTATCAGCAACAATGACATACTTGCGCCCACAGCTTTTCAAAAAGATAGATTTCAAATAGAAAAAATATCGGATATTTTTCCGAAATACTACATCATCAAGGCTAAAAACTTCAAAAAGCCAACTGTAGAGCGCAGTTTTGATGAGTGGGTGTATTTTTTGCAAAAGAGCGAAATTCCTGACGACTTTCATGCCAAAGGTATGGGGCAGGCAAGGGAAAAACTAAAATATGAAAGAATGCCTGACTTGGAAAAACAAGTCTATCAACGCCACATAGAAAATAGGCGCATCGAGATGGGCGTTTTGGAAACTGCTGAATTAGAAGGCATGAAAAAAGGCATTGAAAAAGGTATCCAAAAAGGCATTGAACAGGGCATTGAACAGGGCATTGAACAGGGCATTGAACAGGGTATTGAACAAGGCATTGAAAAAGGCATTGAGAAAGGTATCAAGAAAACAGCCCAAAACATGAAAAAAGAAGGCTTTGATATCCAAACTATCCAAAAACTCACAGGCTTAAGCACAGAAGAAATCAACGAACTCTAAAAGCTGTGTTAAGAATCCCGCACTTCAAATAGATGCACGTTTGTAACGTGCCTGTTGCCATAGCAACAGAATGCCAAACAAAAACCAACAAGAAAGCAAAAACTTGCTTTATTGTTGGTTTTTGCTGTATGTAGGCAGGCAAGGTCTTTTATGATGGTTTTGGCACGAGCGCAGACGCTCGCACCGCCTACCCCACGCAGGCAAGCAAAACCAACAAAAAACGATAATTTTTTTATCAAAAATTTGGAAATGTGAAATATTTTGACTAATTTTGTATCATAATAAGAAACAAATAGCATATTCACTCTAAACGACAAGATTGTATGACGACTCCCATTCTCCACTCAAAGGAGCAAGTAGTAAAGGCTTTTTTAGCCCTACTTGCAGAACGCAAACAAGCCAAAGCGCGGATTGCAACCAAAGAGGAACTCGCGCAACGCGCCCAGCAAAAGGAACTTGTAGCCAAAACTACAGCGTACACCTCCCAAAACATTGTCAAGGAATTGGCAAACCTGCAAATCGAACTCGGCAATTCGCTCGAAACCCTTGCCTCCCGCCTCGATAGCGAAACCGACCGCCTCGACGAACTTCGTGAATCCATCGAAATTCAACAAGCCTACTACAAACAGGTCTTGGACACGCAAATAGCCGCAGATGCGCTTTATATCCTGAACCAAGAGCATATCGCATGGCTTACTTCCCTTGAGGAGGAGAAAAAAAATACCTTCCACGAACTCGAAACACTGATTGCCCAAAAAAGAACAGATTGGGAAAAAGAACAAAAAGAGTATGAACTCCTACAAGTGGAGATGCGCGAAGCACTCAAAAACGACCGCGAAAAAGAACTTGCCTACTACAAGTACGAACTCGACAGACTCTACAAAATAGAGGCTGACCAATACGAGGAGAAAAGAAAATTGGCAGAGAGAGAAATTGCCCAAAACTCCCTCCTAAAAGCCAAAGATTGGCAAAAGCGCGAAAAAACACTCGAAACTTACCAAGAAAAACAAATCGAGTACAAAAAGCGCGTGGACGGATACGAGGACGAACTCAAACAAGCCACCCAAAAAGCCCGCGAGGAAGCCATCAAAGAAACTTCCAAAGAAACAAAAGTCCGCGCTGAACTTTTGGAAAAAGAAGTAGAAGGCAAAAAACAAACCTTCGAACTCCAAATCCAATCTCTCGAAAATGTCATTACCAAAAATCATGAACAAATCGAGAAACTCACTGCCGAACTCAAAGAAGCCCTCGCCCAAGTGCAAACGCTCTCACTCAAAGTAGTAGAGAAAATAAAAGCCGAAAAATAAGCTAAATAAAAGCCTATTTGCTATCGCAAATAGGCTTTTTGCTATTTCAATCACAAAAAACTCAAAAATCTGACAAAAATACCTCCCACACCTCGACCTCTTTTGAGCCAATTTGTTTTTTATTTTTGCGGACTATGAAGGACATCTTGCCTTGCCTGCCCGCCCACACATATACAAGTGCGCCCTTGTATGTTTGTGCGTCTTGGTAGGCAAGGGCTTCTTGTACGCTGGATTGTGTAAGTATAGCAGACTTATTTGCGCCTGTATGTGTACGCAGGGCAGGCAAGTTTTTTGCCCACGCAGGTACTTCCCAAAACAAGTTTTGAAGTTGTTTGAGGGCTTGTTTTTGCTCACTTGTTTGTTCAGAATTTACAGCAATTTGGGCATATTCTGCCATATCCACCAATTTTTGTTGGGCGCGTTTGGTGTAGGCTTGCTGTTGGGCTACAGAGAGTTTGCGCGAAGTAAGTTCGTGATGCGTAGCCAATGTCTGGTTTTCTTGTGGCTCTCTGTGTCCTAAAGATTGGGCATACCCACAGGCAAGACAACTTCCAAAAATATATATGAAAATAAGTATTTTGAACATTTTTTTGATTTTAGATTTACAATTTTAGATTTACGACTATTGCATAAGTTTGGTTAGACGTTCGTTTTTTCGGTTGTCAATCCGCAAAAAAGACCATGAATTATTGTTTTTGTATAAAGCGGAGGAGGGAGATTTTATTTTTTTGATATTGAATATCAATGATTTGCAAGTTTTTTAGGCTTGAGATGGGTAACGCGAGTTTATCTATAAATTCAGTTTTGCTGTATAGCTCAATGCCAAGTCCTGTATCATCAAGCTGAAATATTTGGACTTCATCATCAAACATTTTTTCTAATTTATTTTTACGTTGTTCTTTTTCAGTGGCGGTTGTGCCTTGTTTGGCAATAAGATGAATCAAAAGTGCATAGTCGTCTTTTTTTAGTTTAATGATTTCTTGCGGTTGCATCTGTGCAGGTGTGCGCGTGATAGTATCCGTTTGATAATAAGGCGACTTTACTACAAAAGTCAGTTTCGTAACAGGTTTTTGGATTTTCAGACAGCCGTTTTTATCTATTTTTTGGTTTTGTGGCGACTCTCCTTCTTTCAGTAACAGCACTTCAATATCTTGATAAACAGGCTTTTGTGTGTCTGCATCTTGAAAACAAAATTGAATCATATCTTTTTTCCAGAAGCCAAACAAAGCGAACCCAGCTATGCCCAGCAGTAAAACCGCGCTTATTTGTATGAAGTAGTGGCGGGCAGGCAAGGGCGATTTATATAATTTTGGTTGTACTTCTTCAGTATTGGGTTCGGGCGGTGGTTGTTGTTGAAAAACAAAGTCTTGCCAATTCGCATAGCCTACATATTGCGCCAGCATATCGAGCATATCTATACGCGGGAGTTTTTCGTTTTCGCGTGGTTTCAGATGCGTATAAAACCATTTTTCGCTGATGTAGCCCTTCACTTTTTCGTGTAAAGACGTTTGCAAAGCTGTGATTTCTTGGGCTTTCCATTCGTGCATCTCCCGATTGAAGTGCGGATAACTTGCCTGCATGATAGCCTGTAGCTTGTTCTTTAGGAGTTGGAAATATTGCGTTTCGTTTGTCATCGCGTACAAAATTAGAAAGGAATGGCTAAATAGCCTTCCCAAACACTTGTAAAATGGTTGTAAAATATTTATGCTGTAAAACCTACCACAAGAATATCGTCTGTTTGTTCTTTTGCACCCTCCCCTATCCAATTTTCTATCGTTATGAGGAGTATCCTTCGCTGTTCGTTGGCAGGCAAGGTATGTACTTTGAGCAAGAGTGTCTTCAGCCGACTACTCAAAAACTTGGTATTTTGTGGGCTTCCAAACTGGTCTTGGTAGCCGTCCGAAAAAAGGTAAAATTGGGTAGGCAAGTCTTCCAAAAGCGGTAAGACTTGTTTGTCAAAAGGCTGTCTTTTATAGTCGCGCCCACCTATGTAGGTAGAGCTTCCCTTGAGTCTATGAATTTCGTCTTGTCTTATATAATGAAGCGATATTTTTGAGCCTGCAAACTCAATTCGGTTATTTTCTTTGTCTATGATACATAGTCCTATATCCATGCCATCACTGTTTTGTGTTTCGCCTTGCCTGAGTGTACTGTAAATGCCTTCGTGCAGACATTCTAAGATGATATTCGGTTCTAAAATGCCTTGTTGCAAAATAATGTTATTCAGGTGTTGGTAGCCTATCAAGGTCATGAAAGAGGCAGGTATGCCATGCCCTGTGCAGTCGGCTACAGCGACAATGCTCTTGCCTGCCTTGCGGGTAAAATAATAGAAGTCGCCACTGACTATATCTCTGGCTTTGTGCAAAACGAATAAATTGTCGAGATTCATTTGCATGAAGCGCATATCAGGCAATATGGCGTTTTGGATAGTCTGGGCGTATTGTATGCTCGATTGTAAATCTTGGCTTTTGCGCTCTACTTCTTGATTTTTGTCATGTAAAAGGTCGCGCTGTGTGGATATTTCTTCTTTTTGCTGGAGGGTTTCCTCAAAAACGCGCTGTAATTTTTGGTTGATTTCGATGAGTTGGTCTTGCTTGAAGCCCACAAAACTAAAAGCCAGCCCTAAAAAAAGTGGGGCTGTATCGATGATAAAATGCAAAGGGTTCAAGAAATGTGCCTTGCCTACGCTCTCCCACGCAAAAGGCAATTCCTTGAAAAAGAAAATATCAGCCAAAATAGCAAACACAGGAAAACAACACCCGAACGCTATGCCAAAAGTAGTATATGCGACCAAATTCTTGCCTGCCCGCTTCATAAAATCATGCGAAAGATAGATATTTCCTTAAAACGCAGAAAAAAATAGTTTCGTATATTTTTTTACTTAAAACACTTTGTCTATTTTTGGGGTTATAAAAAGGTGTGTATTTTTTTAATCTCGAATGAATAGCCAACAAATAGACCAGATAGTTTCCAAACTTGCCGAACTCACTTCGCAAACCTACAATTACTTTGACCTTCAAGATACCTTTCCTGAAAGTTTAGAATATCGTGCATCAGAGATAGGGCGGTTTATTGACCATATCCTTGAGAAAGGACAAAAAATAAACCTCAGCATGATGAAAAATCACATCAAAATAGCCGAGCTTGCCCAGCTTATCAGCACCTCGAATTTCCCTATTTTGATGTTTAGGAGGATTTCGACAGATGATTTTGAGCCTTTTGTGGTTTATAAAGATAAAAAAGACAACATTGTCTATTATAGTTTTCAGTCCAATAGTGCCATACCCAATACGCAAGAGCAAGAACTGTTGAATAATTTGCTTTTGTACGAAAATTATCCAGACCAAAACATTGAGGGCGAAATTATATTTTTGACAGTTTTACCTCTCGAATACATAGCTACAGACTATTATACCAAAGCATCAGGTGATATGAAGCCACTCACTCCTTTGAGGCGACTTTTCAGATTGCTTCGCGCAGAGCGAAAAGAAATCATGTATTCTTACATTTATGCCTTTGCAGTAAGTTTGATTAGCCTTTCGCTCCCGCTTGGGATACAAGCCACGATAAGTCTTATATCGGGCGGTATGGTTTTTAGCTCTGTGATAGTGCTGATAGCACTCATCATCATAGGGATTATTTTGTCAGGTGGCTTGCAAGTCATGCAGGTTACGATTGTGGAGGTTTTGCAGCAGCGTGTCTTTGCCAAATCTGCTTTCGAGCTTGCCTTCCGCATGAACAAGGTACGTACCGAATCTTTGCAAAAATATTATGCACCTGAGTTGATGAACCGCTTTTTTGATGTAGTAACGATTCAAAAAGGCTTGCCCAAAATATTTGTAGAAATCTCGGCGGCAGTGTTTCAGATATTGCTGGGGTTGTTTTTGCTTTCTTTGTATCACCCCGTATTTTTGATATTCAGTGTTTTGCTGTTGGTTTTTATTGGGCTTATCTTCTACTTTACGGGCAGGAAAGGCTTGCAAACAAGCAGTATGGAGTCCAAATACAAGTACAAAGTAGCTTATTGGCTCGAAGAACTCGCCCGTACTGTAGGTGCGTTCAAACAAGCAGGCAATACGAACTTGCCCATCAAGAAGATGGACGAACTTATCAGCAGTTACCTCTATCACCGCAAATTACACTTCAAAGTCTTATTAAATCAATTTTTCAATGTATTGGTTTTCAAAACCTTAGTAACAGGCGGTTTGCTTATCATAGGTACTGTACTTGTAGTAGATAGACAAATCACGCTGGGACAGTTTGTAGCTTCGGAGGTTATTATTATCCTTGTGGTGGGTTCAGTAGAAAAGCTCATCATGAGCCTTGATGTAATCTATGATACTTTGACAGGTATGGACAAGATAGGCAACATGACAGACTTGCCACTGGAGCGTACAGATGGCACACGCATAGCCCTTGACCAAAACCCCAAAGGATTGCATATCGTCTGCAAAAACCTAAAATTCAAATATGAAGGTAATTCAAATTATACTTTGCAAGGCATTGATTTGGACATTCAGGCAGGCGAGAGTATTTGTATGGTAGGGCAGAATGACTCAGGCAAACACACCCTTGCCAAAGTCATTGCGGGTACGATGGAAAGTTTTGAAGGGGCAGTATTGATGAATAACTTTCCCCTCCGCAACATAGACCTGAATACAGTCCGCGATGCTGTAAGCAAAACGCTCGACCAAGATGAGATATTTGACGGCAGTATTTTGGACAATATCACGATGGGGCGTACTTATATCACATACGAAGATGTCATCTGGGCTATCAACAATGTAGGATTGCGTGATTATATTGGAGGCTTGAAAGATGGACTTTATACACACATAGGCGCGACAGGCAAACGCCTCTCAAGCAGTGTAAGCACACGCCTACTCCTCGCAAGGTCGGTAGCTTCAAGACCTAAGCTATTGATAGTCAATGATTTTTCGGAGCAAATCACCAAAAGCGAAAAAATGAAAATCCTTGCCTTCCTACAAGATAAAGCGAATGGCTGGACACTTATCATCTTAAGTATGAGTGATGACGCACTTTTGCTCTCGTCTTGTGATAAAATAATTTTGCTTACTGAAGGCAAAGTAGCCGTACAAGGGAGTTATGACGAACTGCTTGGCAACAAAACTTTCCAGAATTTGATGTTCAAAAATAGGTAACACCTTGCCTGCCCGCATACGCTGTGTGGGCAGGCAAGGTGTTTTTAAACCTTGCCTGCCACCGCGAACTGTTCTACGAGCTTGAGGTTGATATTATCGCCTGCATCTTTGCCATAATGTACGTACTGAATTTGGAGATTTTCGTCAATCAAAAAATCAGCAGGAATGGCATCTATGTTTGTACCCGCCTCGTGTCCATCTCCAGTAAATCCATGCGTTGCCGCTTCTGCCGCTTCTTCAAAACGTCCTGCATTTTTCAACAGTTCCAAATCCAGTTTTGCGGGATTTCTCTCTGCGCCAAAGAGGTCATACATTTTTCTTGCAGTATCCGAGATGATGGTTATTTTGTTGTTTTTGAAGACTTTTTCTTGAAAAAAAGAACTGTATGTGAACATCTTTTTGTCTGACTCATAAAAAACAATTACTTCCATGTTGTTTTCTTTGAGTTTATCTATGATTTGCGTAATCTTGAATACGTGAAAGCTACAGAGTGGACAGTTCGTATTACGCAAAAAGGCAATAAATATTTTCTTACCCTTCAGGGCGTGCAAATGTACGGCAGTATCCAATACATCTTCGGTTTTGAAGTCGGGGACTTGTTGGTTGAGTTGTAGTTTCATAAAAATTACTTTTATATTTTTTGAATTGAGTTGTTTTTTTGGTTGTCTGACAACCCACTGGCGCAAGGCTCCTGCCTTGTGCCAAAATAACTGAAGCGTCCACGCTTCCGCGTAAGCGTCAAAACTGTGCTACCACAGCCCATGTCCTTACCTACCCCTATAGGCAGGCAAGACTGTAGGGGCTTGAATAAAAACCTTGCCTGCCCACATAGCGCGGGCAGGCAAGGTTTTGAAATTACTTCAAACTGCCCACCATATCCGCAGGAACAACCCATTGTGTAAATTGTTCGTCTGTGAGATAGCCTGTTTCTACAGCCGCCTCACGAAGCGTTTTATTTTCTTTGTGGGCTTTTTTGGCAATGTAAGCCGCTTTTTCGTAGCCAATATGCGGGTTCAAAGCTGTTACGAGCATGAGCGAATTTTCCATGTGTTTCTTTACAACAGGCTCATTTGCTTCGATGCCTACAGCACATTTATCTGCAAACGACACACACGCATCACCCAGCAGGCGGGCTGACATCAGTACATTGAAAGCAATCAAAGGTTTGAAAACATTGAGTTCAAAATGTCCATTTGAACCACCTATGCCCACGGCTACATCATTGCCCATTACTTGCGCACAAACCATTGTGAGTGCTTCAGGTTGGGTAGGGTTTACCTTGCCTGGCATAATAGAAGAACCCGGTTCGTTGTCAGGAATGATTATCTCACCTATGCCACAACGAGGTCCCGAACTGAGCATACGAATATCGTTGGCAATTTTCATGAGTGAAACCGCAGAGCGTTTGAGTGCGCCTGAAAGTTCTACCATAGCATCATGCGCCGCAAGTGCCTCAAATTTATTGGGTGCGGTTACGAAAGGTAAGCCTGTAAGTTCAGCGATTTTTTTTGCCACAAGTACGTCATATCCTTTGGGTGTATTCAAGCCTGTGCCTACGGCTGTACCTCCTAAAGCCAATTCACGTACCATCTCAAGTGCATTGCGCAAAGCGCGTACACTGTTCGTAATTTGTTGCACATAACCCGAAAATTCCTGTCCCAAAGTCAAGGGCGTAGCGTCCATGAAGTGGGTGCGTCCTGTTTTTACGATATGCTGGAAGGATTGGGCTTTTTGGTGCAATACGTCACGCAAATGCTCCATACCTACTATAGTATTTTCTACCACCAATTTGTATGCCGCGATGTGCATAGCGGTAGGAAAGGTGTCATTGGAGGATTGTGATTTATTTACGTCATCATTGGGGTGCAAAACTTTCTTTTCATCAAGCAAAGAACCTCCTTGATTGACATGAGCGCGATACGCCACGACTTCGTTCACGTTCATGTTGCTTTGTGTACCTGAACCCGTTTGCCAAATAACCAACGGAAATTGGTCATCAAGCACTCCTGTCAAGATTTCATCGCAAGTGTCCGCAATCATCTTTGCCTTTTCAGCAGAAAGTACGCCGAGTTCGTTGTTTGTCAAAGCCGCCGCTTTTTTCAGGTAAGCAAAGGCGTAAATAATTTCACGGGGCATAGAGCCTTCCACACCTATTTTGAAGTTGTTGCGACTGCGCTCTGTTTGCGCACCCCAAAATTTGTCCGCAGGTACGCGCACCTCACCCATAGTGTCATGCTCTATGCGATAGTCCATAGTTGCCATATATTTTAAAAGATAGAAGTTTTATTGCAAATTTAGGCGTTTTTTTGAAAAAGGAGAACTGAATGAATGCTTTTTAATAAAATTGGATTAGGTTATTTAGAAACACGCAAAAAAATAAGTTGAAAATTTTTAGACACTTTTCTCTTTAGGATGCAATAGGAACTTAGCCATTCTATAAGAATCCCTTGTCAGTATTTTGCGCGGTGCTAAAGGAACAGGAGATGCTTACAGCATCACTACTCCTGTATCATTTGCCTCCTAAAAAGAAAAGTGTCAATTTTTATTCATGTTTTGCGCTTGTACTTCGTTATTTTTGAATTGCTCTTGCCTGCCCACTTCCCCAAAAAAAAGGTTATCTGAGAATTTTTGTGGAAGTACCGAGATTGTCATTGTGAGCAAAGCAAACAATCGCGTGGTTCGCTCACAAATCGTGGATTCACAACGAGTTCCTTCGCTTCGCTCAGTATGACAAAGTGCGCTCTTTCTCCCCTCCACAAAAATTGTCAGAGAACCAAAAATATTCACAACATTTATCTGTAAGTATTATTTTTTTTGCAGTATCTTTGCAACGTGATTTATATAGCTCCTTGGCGTTTTAATACGCAAAAATCCTCCTTTGGGGCTGGGGGCTAATAAAGATATGTCAGATATAGTCCTTAGTGTAGAAAATATTTGGAAACAATACAGACTTGGTGTAGTGGGTTCAGGCAATATCCGTGAGGACATAGCGCGTTGGTGGGCGGGCATGAGGGGCAAAGAAGACCCTACGCTCAAGATAGGCGCAATAAATAACCGCGAAAATCTAAACAGCGAATATGTATGGGCGTTGCGGGAGGTAAGTTTTGAAGTAAAGCGCGGGGAAGTGCTGGGCATCATAGGCAAAAATGGGGCAGGCAAGTCCACACTCCTCAAAATCCTATCTAAAGTTACCACACCCACCAAAGGACATATCAAAACCAAAGGACGCATAGCTTCGCTTTTGGAGGTAGGTACAGGCTTTCACCCTGAACTCACAGGGCGCGAGAATATATTTTTGAATGGGGCGATATTGGGTATGGATAAGCCTTACATTAAATCTAAACTGGAGGAAATAGTAACATTTTCTGGGATAGGTAACTACATAGATACACCCGTAAAACGGTATAGTTCTGGTATGTATGTACGCCTTGCCTTCGCGGTAGCAGCACATTTGGAGCCTGAAATTTTGATAATAGATGAAGTTCTTGCAGTGGGTGATGCGGAATTTCAAAAAAAATGTTTGGGTAAGATGCAAGATGTAAGTGGGCAGGGAAGAACCGTACTTTTTGTGAGCCACAATATGCCTATTATGAGCAAACTTTGTCAAAATGGAGTTTTGCTAAAACATGGACAAGTGGAGATTATCAGTCATATTGAAAATGTTATAGAAAAATACAACACAGAGGAAGCAGATACAACAGAGATGACTATTCAAAAAGTAACGTTGGATTCTTTTCAGAAAACACCAGAAGAGTTAAAAAATATTTTGACTTTCTTATCTGTTGAATTTTATGAAAAAAGACAAAACAACGTATATGCCACGAATGAACCTATAGATTTTTTGATTAAACTAAAAAATACCAAATCACTCAAAAATTTTAATATCAATGTAGGCATCAATCGCATAGATGATACGCCTGTAGGTTTGAGTTTTAATCAAGCTGATATATCTTTACATTCGCCAAGTATATTTGAAGTTTTATTGAGTTTAAAAGAACATAATCTTTCAAAAGGGAAATATTATATCAATTTATCTTTGAGTTTTGGGAATCATACCGATACAGGTATAGAGGCACAAGATATTATTGTAAAAGTGCTTTTTTTTGAAATATTATACAATGATATGGCTAAAAAAGATATGATAACTGTGTGGTCGCAATCGTGGGGAAATATCAATTTTCAAAATACAGAAATAATTAAAATAAATTAAAAAATGCTTACATTCATAAAAAAAGTAATGCGTTATCTCCTTCGTTTTGTAACAAAACGCACTACTCATTTGCCAAATCTTGATGATTTTTATATGCTCCCTAAGTCGCAAATTACTTATTCCAATGATTTGCTTTATACTTATCACAATGCAGATTTTATAAAAGAACCTCTTTTTCAACAAGCATATCAATTAGCTAAAAAAGCAGATGGAGGTATTTTATTAAAAAATTATGATATTCAATGGCGCATACATATACTTTGCTGGGCGGCAAGTTATGCCAAAAGATTGGAAGGTGATTTTGTGGATTGTGGTTGTGGTTCGGGTATTTTTGCAAGTGCGATAATACACTATATAGATTTTGCAAAAACTTCCAAAAAATATTATTTATTAGATTCGTTTGAAGGACTGGATTTGAATAAAGCAACCGAAACTGAGCGCGGAATGCACGAAAGTTTTTATGAAAAAAGAAAGGATTTGTATGCCGAAGTAAAAGAAAATTTTGCGCCTTTTAATACCCAAATTATCAAAGGGTTTATTCCTGAAACATTGAAACAAATGGATACAGATAAGATTTGTTTTCTCTCTGTAGATTTGAACTCGGCTATACCCGAAATAGAGGCTTTAGAATATCTTTGGGATAAAATTGTGATAGGCGGGATAGTCGTATTAGACGACTATGGTTATGCCAATAAACACGAAGCCCAGCGCGTAGCACATGACGCTTTTGCTTTGCGAAAAAGCGTAAAAATATTATCCTTGCCTACCTGTCAAGCTATTTTAATCAAACAATAAAATAATACGTATGCTATTTTTTAATAAATCCAAGAAATCAGGTGTTGATTTCAATGTACAAACGATTTGTGATGGACATCACAAAGTTACCTATCGCGGAGTAGTAATGCTCAAAAATCCGTTTGATTATCTCCTTTATCAAATGCTTATTTTGGAGGTTAAGCCCGATTTAATCATCGAAGTAGGTACAAATCAAGGTGGTTGTTCGCTCTATTTTTCGGACTTGCTACGGTTGGCAGGCAAGGGCATAGTGCATACCATCGATATTCAAGACAATGTAAAAAATCCACTTGTAAAGGCACAAGATAACATTGTTTTTTTTAAAAATGGTTGGCAAGACTATGATATAAAAGAAAATACAAAAGACTTTGAAACTATTTTGGTAATAGAAGACTCAAGCCATACGTATGAAAATACGATTCAAGTATTGCATAAGTTCAAAGACATTGTTTCAAAAAATTCTTACTTCATTGTAGAGGATAGTATTGTAGATGAGCTTGGTATAGAAAAAGAATATGGTGGGGGACCACTCAAAGCCATCAAGGAATTTATGCAAAATAATACAGAATATGTCATTGATAGACATTATTGCGATTTCTTTGGAAAAAATGCTACTTTTAATGTAGAAGGATACTTAAAAAAAATAAAATAATTTTGGTTCTTCGAAAGTTATAGCGGAAGCCTGTCCGAGAATTAGTCATGCTGTAAGCATATACTGTCCCTTTAGCACCGCGCAAAATACTGACAAGGGATTCTTACAGAATGGCTACTCTGTGAATTTTAGTAAAGCCCGCCATAACTTTTGAAGAATCATAATTTTTAATATATGACAAAAACGCACATTCATATTGTAGATGCTTTGCGAGGCTTTGCCATTATCTTGATAGTCTTATATCATAGTTTAAATGTTTTTTATCCAAATTATGCGATAGATGAATATTCAAAAGATGGAATTTTGATGCTTAAAGACACAAAATCATTTATCTTAAATTTTAATCCCATAGCGTTGGGTTGGATTGGCGTTGAGCTATTTCTTGTGATAAGTGGTTTTTTGATACACTATGCGTATTTACAAAATCAAAAACAATTTACTTGGCTACATTTTTATAAAAAGAGGTTTTGGCGTATTTATCCGACTTATTTTATTGTTTTAGTGTTTTTCTTTATACACCGTCCTGACTTTTCTACTCATGGATTATTTAATTTTTTCAGTCATTTATTTTTCTTTCATAACTTAAGTGAAAGTGCTTTTTTTGCTATCAATCCAAGTTTTTGGAGTATTGCCTTAGAAGCTCAAAT
>JAAFJK010000602.1 GCA_013298105.1 Cytophagales bacterium | reverse complement strand
GATTGTCGGTAAGATATAAGTTATTCAGGTTGGTTAGTTTGTAAAAACTTTCAGGCAGTTGGCTAATTTTGTTATAACTCATATTCAAGAAAGTGAGTGCTTCTAAGTCGCCTATGTCTTCAGGCAAATGCGTAAGCCCAAAACTTGACAAATCCAAGTCCGTTTCACTTGTTGTCATAGCTTGTAAGAGCTTGAGTTGGTTGATTTTTGGGTGATACAAAAAATGTTTTTTAGCAAAAGTAGTCGTTTGTGAGGTATCTTGAAAAGTATATGACAAGATGTCTTTAGTCAAATTATCCCAGCCAAAGCCCTCAAACTCCGCCAATTCATCAAAACAGCGCACTGCAAATATAGACAGGTTTTCTTCATATTCGAATGAAAGTTTCCATAACGCATAGGCTCTTTCAGGCAGAAACTGCTTAAAAACTGCATTTACCTCTTTTTTAGTTTCAGGATTTTCAAGTACATACCTCCAAATCGGTGTGATAGTTTGGGGTACAAAGCCCCCGCCTTTCATAAGTTGTAGGGCTAAGGTAAAGTTGGTTGGCTCTTGCGATTTCACAAGGTCGACTACATTTTGGCGCATGGCTTGCGCTTCGGGTGTGTTTTCGGAAAGATACATAAGAGGTAAGAGATTTGAGGTTCTCAACAAAAATAAAGCATTATTTGCGATTTACCAAATTTATCAACGCCTTACAATATGCCAACCCTTGCTTCAGCCTACTGCCATACCACGAAAACATTTCTCCATTTACCTCCAAAATCGTACTTTCAGGGCAAATCGCTTGGAGTTCAGCCCCATGTTTGGCGCGAAAAGGATATGGCTCGGAGGAAAGAAAAATATGCGTAGGATTCAGGGCTTGTATGTCTTGGTAGGCAAGGACAGGATAACGCGCGAGCGAAGCACACACATTCTGAAATCCACATAGCCCCAAGATACTGTCAATGAAAGTGTCCTTGCCTACCGCCATATACGGCTCGCGCCAAATCAAATACAACACCCTGATTTCTGTATTTACCTGATTTGCTTGTAGTTCGCAGGCAAGGGCTTGTAGCTGGCAGGCAAGGTCAAGGGCTTGAGCTGTTTGGCAGGTAAGCTCTCCGACCTTATTTATCATATCTATAGCATCTGCCCAAGTGATAATGTCGCTTATCCAAACAGGGTATTTTTCAGCCAAACGCTCAATGCCTTCTTGATAATTTTCTTCTTTGTTGGCTATGATGAGGTCAGGCTTAAGTGCGTCTATGCGTTCAAAATGAAACTTCTTCGTGCCTCCTATTTTTACCTTGCCTGCCACTGCGTGCTTCGGATAGACACAAAACTTCGTAATACCTACCACCTCCTCGTGCAGTCCCCAGTCAAGCAAAAGCTCGGTTTGAGAAGGTACAAGCGAAATGATACGCTTTGGCGGGCAGGCAAGCTCGATAGTCCGATGGAGTTGGTCTGTAAAAGATTTGCGATTTGTCATTTACGATTTACGATTTGTAACTATTTAGCCCCCAGCCCCAAAGGGGAGTTTTTGTGTAAGTTTGCATTTAAACTTGCCTACCAAAACACTAAAATAGGCGAAAATTGAAGATAATTCTCCCCTTTGGGGCAGGGGGCTAAATAATTACTACGATTTTTTATATCCATTTCTTCAATTTGAACCACCCAAGCAAACCCACAGCAATAAACGCCATGCCATATTGTGTATAAAAATAAGCTGACTTTATCTTCAGTTCGGGCATATTTTCAAAATTCATACCATACACACCTGCTATAAAGCTGAGAGGCAGAAAGATAGCCGACATCACAGTCAATACTTTCATGACATCATTCGTCTTTTTGCTTGTAAGGTTCAAGTGAAGGTCAAGCAAACTTTTGCAAGTATCTATAGCTATCTCTACACCTTCGCTCACTTGGCTGATGCGGTCGCGCAAATCACGCATATAGAAGTTGGTAGAGTCCAAAAACTTGCCTTCCTCTTTCAGCAACTGCGAAGTAGCATCAAGCAAAGGGCGGACGGCTTTGCGGACAAGCACAAGTTGGCGTTTTAAATCATAAAGTTTTTTGGTAGGTTGTTGGATAGACTCCTCGTTCATGATTTTCTCCTCCAGCTCCTCCAGCTCCTCTTGTATCTCCTCCATCACATTCACATAGCTTGTAACTATAGTATCCAAAAGCACATAAAACAAATAAGATTCGCCCATATTGCGTAATTTGCCTTTGGGCTTACTACGAAGCTGTAAACGCACTGCATCAAATACATCGCCTTCCTTATCTTCCTGAAACGACAATAAATAGCTCTCCCCCAACACAAAACAGACCTGCTCTGTTTCTATTTGCTTAATGTCTTGCCTGAAGCTCAACATTCTTGTAACTAAAAAAATATTATTTTCATAAAAATCTACCTTCGGGCGGTGGTCTGTATTCATAATATCATCTTGCAACAAGGGGTGAAGCCTAAAAAACATACCCAAGTTTTTGACTAATTGGGGGTCTTGCACGCCATCTACATTTATCCACGTAACGCTCTCGCTTTCCGAATACGCAAAACACTCTTGCACATTCTCGGCTACTTTCTCATGGTAGTGTGTTTCGTCATAGTCTATGATGGTTGTTTTTACGCCTCCTTCTTTTATTTTGGTAAGATTCGTATCTGCTTGAGTATTTTTTTTTTTATTCTTCACTTTACGCATAGATTTTTAGATTCATTTGTGGGTTCAAAGATAAAACTTTTTTTTGGGTTAGGCAAAAATTAAAAAAAATCCTTTTTGAAAACCATTGATTTTCAATGGTTTTATTTTTATTTTGAAAAAAAACTATATTTTTTTTCAAAAAAATTTGGAAAATAAAAAAAAAGGCTGTTACTTTGCACCACGTTAATAACAACAACACACTCCTCCTTAGCTCAGCTGGTTAGAGCATCTGACTGTTAATCAGTAGGTCCTTGGTTCGAGCCCAAGAGGG
>JAAFJK010000008.1 GCA_013298105.1 Cytophagales bacterium | reverse complement strand
AATTTTTGGCTCGCTCGCGCGTGGCTCTGTATTCTGGCAAAATGCGCCCTGCTTGGCGCATAAGCCAGATAGGTTTTCTCTCAGTAGCTTCTCCGCGTAGGGTGCGAAGCAATATATCGTTTTTCAATTCCATACCGCAAAGTTAATACAAAACTTGTTTTTTCAATCGTTGTGGCTAAAAAATGAATGTGTAACAGACTGAATTAAAAATATCTATTGTAAAAGCATTGCTTTTGAAAAATATTTTTCCTAATTTTGCAAGCAACTAAAAGCAAATAAGTTATGAACAAATCCACAAATCCACAAATCCACAAATCCACAAATCCACAAATCTAAGCATTTTTGGTGGAAAATGCAAATTTTTGCCCTCTTTTTTTTGATGCCGATGGCAGGCAAGGCGCAAAAGACCGTACAGTTCGGACAGCAAGTGCTGGAGAAAATTCGGCATGGCAGTACGCCTTGCTTCAGTCAGCAAGAACCTACCTACGCGCGTATCATCTCGAAAGAAGTTCCCAATACCACGCTGAGGGGACAAATCAAAATCAAAATCATGGATACTTTATCCACAAATGCTCAAGATACCGTAAGGTTTGAGTGTGCAAAAAACTGGCTTTTTACAGCTAATCTCACGACTACCAACTATCTACCTCAAGATAGTTTGATACTTGATTTTGAAATCCAATATCCTACTACAGGTTTACCCTTTTATCCCGTAGCTTTCAAGGTGTATATTCCTTTTCGATACAGTTCGGGTAAAAAAACGACTTCATTGGCTTTAGGGCGTGTATATTTTACACCCTACCAAGTGGTAGAGCTTTGGAGTGAAGAAGATTTTACGGAGCTGAACCGCACTTGGCTCGTAGAAACAAGTAACATAGATACCACACGCCTTGCTATCCCCCGCGCTATGATTCCTGTAAGTGATTTGAATATAGCCACAGACACCATAGGAGGCAGAAATATGGACGACTTGCCTACACGGTCTGTCTTTGTGAAAGGACTTGCCTACACTGTGCCTATGAAATGGACTGAACCCTTGCCTACCGAAAATCAAGGCGATAGCCCCGATTCTACTTATACTGAAACTGAAGAACTTGAGGGCAGAAAAGGGCAACAAAGATTTATTAGAATTTTCAGAGGTACCGTTTCGGGTAGGCTTGTATCGCGCATCACGAATGATGTTGGGCGTGTGGTGGATATTCCTTTGAGTGGTGTATTCATCAAAGTAAAAGACCGCGATGGCTGGAATATAAGTGATGTACTCACTACAGGCTACAGCAATGCCAATGGCGAGTTTTTCCTTTCTTATATTTCTGTCCAGCCAAGTTGGGAGGGCAGAGAGTTAGAGCTATTTTTGGAAATTAGGTCTGAGAATGAAAACTATGACATCAAAGTAAAACGGCAAACGCATATTAGCGCACGTATATTTAGTACAGAGTTTGAAGTGGGGCAGGCAGGACGCAACGCAGGCGTAATACAGATAGGCAATGTACCCATAGACCGCCACGAGTTTCGCGCTTTGAGTTGGGCAGTGCGCGGTTGGGAATATGTACAGAATGTGGGTGGGCATAGTTTGCATAAGAATTTGGCTATTTTTCCTAACTCAAATAGTTCTTCATTCAATGGGATGGACGGTGGAAATCCACAATATCCTTTGATAAGAATGAGGGTTGAATCTCTTGAAACAGAATTCACGATGTATCACGAATTTGGGCATTTTGTGATGTGGAATGTGCAAGGGAAAAATAGGATAAATAGACATGGAAATCCTGCTTTCCCAAATGCACCCTCAACACATTTTATAGGTGAGCTACTCCCTTCTGATTTTGCGTGGACTGAAGGCTGGGCAAATGGCTTTGCTTTTATCATGGACGGGGCGCATTGGTGGGAAGACCAAGAGTATGGTTGGAATTTAAGAAATCCGTTGATGGAAAATGAGTTTTTAATATTTCGAACAACAAATAATGGAATAGGCAATGAGTGGCATTTAGGTTGTGCTATATACGATATGTGGGATGGCGCAGACAAGGGAATGCCTTTGTCATTTCCGACTACTACAACCCCACGCACTATAGGCTGGGATGATGGCGGATTTGATGAAGCATCTTTCAGGTTTCACAGTATCCTATCGCCTCTATCACAAACTAAT
>JAAFJK010000452.1 GCA_013298105.1 Cytophagales bacterium | reverse complement strand
AACTGATTTGTTATTTTGATTATTTGCGAAGCAGTGATAATCCGCAGGAAAAGCGTTTAGGCGAGTTTTTATATAGTACACTGAAAAAAATCATCAAATTGAGTTTGGATAAAGGCGAACTTGCCTACGTAAGACGCGCTACCCTCGAACCTATCATCAAACAAGGCGAAGTCGAAATCACGCTTGATAAATTGAGCAGTGGCAACTTGTATTTTGTGCAACGTATGGTAAGTTTGTTAGGCAAGATGTATGCTGTAGGCATTTTGCAAGAGAAACCTATTGAAGAATTTTGTCTTACAAAAGGGCTTCTTTTGATAGATGAGGCAGAAAATCATCTACACCCCAAATGGCAGAAAACGTTTATTCAAAATGTGTTAGATGTTTTTCCCAATCTACAAATTATCCTTACCACTCATTCGCCTTTCATTGTTTCTTCCGTAAAAAATGCACGTGTGTATGTTTGTGAACCACAAGGCGACCATTCTATCATCAAAGATGTTACGACAGAATATAGCAATAAACCCATCGAGGAGATTTTGATTTCAGATGTTTTTGGTGGCACATCATCTTTCAGTACAGACATATCTGATTTGCTAAAAGAGCGCAAACAAGCCATTCAAAAACAAGACAAGACAACGCAAAACAAGATTGAAGCACAACTTTTGAATATCAACCCCCAATATTTTGCTTTTTTGAATGTAGAAAAAATGCTATCTCAACTCACTCACGCTTAACTTATGCGATACATCAAACGTTTTTCAAAACCTGCAATCCTTGAAAAAAAAGAAAAAGAATGGACAGGTAAATTCCTAATGAGTGGGAAAGACCGCCCAGACAACAGCAAGTACGCACATCAAGACATACGCGGATTATTGGAATCCATGAGCCATCACAAATGTTTTTATTGCGAGCAGAAATTGAAAGGCATACCTTCTGAAATAGACCATTTCATTGAAGCATCTGAAAGAAAAGATTTAGCTTTTGATTGGGATAATTTATATTTGGCTTGCACGAATTGCAATGATAAAGTGCCTAACAAAACTATTGCTGTAACTAATGCCCTAAATCCTTGCAATGACACAGATGACATTATAGAGCAACATCTTTCGTTTGAAAAGGAACAAATTATTGTGGCTAATAACTCAACACTTGGTCAAAAAACTATCCAAAAATACAAACTTGAAGAGCCTGAATTAGACCTTTTACGTTCCAAAATGATAAATATTTTTTTGGAAGTGTATAATCACATTAAAGACAAGCAAATCGAAGAAGGGCGCAAAGAACTCACACAAAACGAAAAAAATATATTACAATTTTTCAAACAACCTACTCAACCCTTTTCTTTGATGTTCAGGCTTTTATTGGCTAAATATGGCTTGTAATTTGGACATTTAAACACAAAATCGTGCGCATTCTTTACCTACATCAATACTTTAATACACCTTCAGAGGGTGGCTCATTGCGGTCTTATTATATCGCCAAAGCGATGGTAGCGGCGGGACATGAGGTTGTCATGCTTACTACCCACAGCCAGCCTACGACAGAGAAAAGGCATATAGAAGGCATAGAAGTACATTATTTGCCCATTCCTTACCAAAACGCTTTTGGTTTTTGGGAAAGGATACGCGCCTTTTTTCACTTTGCGCAGGCAAGTTATAAATTATCCCTTACCTTGCCTGCCCCCAACCTGATATACGCAACCTCCACGCCGCTTACAGTCGGACTGAGTGCTATGTGGATAAGCAAAAAGCTAAAAATCCCCTATATTTTTGAAGTCCGCGACCTTTGGCCTCTTGTACCTATATCGCTGGGTATTTTGCGCAATCCTGTCGCGCAGTGGCTCTCTAAGCGTTTGGAAAAACAAATTTATCAAAAAGCCCACAAAATAGTCGCGCTCTCGCCTGCCATGCAAAGTCATATCCAAAGCATTGCCCCTAAAAAAGAGGTAGTCATGGTATCCAATATGGCAATTCCTCAAGCCACTTTCACGCCCACAGATACACTCAAAGTAGCATATTTTGGGACTGTAGGCTATGCCAATCACTTGGAATATTTGGTTGAGATTGCGCGGTATTGCCACGAATATGCACCCCAAGATAAGCCGTTAGAGTTTTGGGTGGTAGGCAAGGGTGCAAGATACGAAGCGGTAAAACAACTTGCAGAGGCATATAATTTGCCCAATATCCGTTTTTTTGCCCACAAAAACGCCTTTGAAGTGGGCGAGATGATGCGCCAAGTACAGGCGATTTATGTATCGTTTTTGGATAATCCTGCCCTTGCCTCCACAAGTCCGAATAAGTTTTTTGAAGGACTTGCGGCAGGCAAGTTGTGTATCGTGAATGTGCAGGGTTGGCTACGTGAATTGGTAGAAGAACATCATTGCGGTTTTTATGCAAACCCGCATGAGCCTTCGGATTTTCTGACTAAAATATTGCCTCTTTTGAGTGATACTGCCCTACTCCTTGCCTACCAACGGCAGGCAGGCAAGGTGGCAGAAGAATGTTTCTCTGTGAGCATACAAACCCAAAAAATAGTGGATTTACTGCGTTTTTAGGGCGTTATCTTTGCGAGTTTTGATAGTAATATTCAGGAACTCTACCGCTACCGCGAACGCCAAAGAGAAATACACATACCCTTTAGGAATATCGAAGTGCAATCCATGTGCTATGAGCGAAGTGCCTATCATAATCAAAAAAGCCAATGCCAAAATCTTTACAGCAGGGTGTGCTTGCACAAAATCACTGATACTTTTTGCCAAAAGCATCATAAAAAACATGGATACGACTACTGCCGCTATCATTACACCTATCTCATCTACCATACCTACTGCCGTAATGACAGAATCAAGCGAAAAAACAAGGTCTATCAACACGATTTGAAAAATAATCGTACCAAATACGGCTTTTTGAGGCGAATTTGTATGGGTTTCGTGCGCATTTTCCACTTTTTCGTGGATTTCTTTCACACTTTTGTAAATCAAAAACAAACCACCAACAATCAATATCAAGTCGCGCCCCGATATTTTTTGCCCCGCTATAGTGAATAGCGCATAAGTGAGTTTCATCATCCACGCGAGCGAAAACAACAGCCCCAAACGCATCACGAGGGCTAAAGCCAAGCCTACGCGCTGTGCTTTGGTTTGTTTTTCTTTAGGGAGTTTATTCGTAAGAATAGAAATAAAGATGATGTTATCAATCCCCAGCACTATCTCAAGAGCTAAGAGTGTAACAAAAGCAATCCAAGCATCTGGATTTGTTATCCAATCAAACATAGTAACAGTTAAAAAATATAAGTATAACTATTAACTTTTTTGAAAGGTAAATTGTTTGCGAGGTAGGCAAGTTTTTTAAGACTGGTAATTTTTGAGGGCATCTCTTACGCTTCCATACGTTTTGAGAAGGTTGCGTGCAGTATTTTCGTCTATTTGTAGCTCGTCCATGAGCATTTTCGCACCTCTTTGCCAAAGTTTATGGTTAGAAAGTTGCATATCCACCATTTTGTTGCCCTTGATATGTCCAAGCTGAATCATGGTCGTGGTAGAAATCATATTCAGCACTAATTTTTGGGCTGTACCTGCTTTCATGCGTGTACTGCCTGTGATGACTTCAGCCCCTACCACTATTTCGATAGGATATTCTACGGCTTGTGCAAGCGCGGAATCTGTATTGCAGACGATACAGCCTGTCAGTAGTCCTGCCTCCCTTGCCTGCCTCACACCACCTATTACGTAGGGCGTTCTGCCAGAGGCGGCTATTCCTATGAGCGTATCGAGTGGGGTAGGCAAGTACAATGCTAAGTCTTTCCACGCTTGTTCTTCGTTGTCTTCTGCAAACTCTACCGCACGTCTTATGGCAGTATCGCCTCCAGCTATCAATCCAATCACGCGGTCGTGGGCTACACCAAAAGTAGGTGGACATTCGGAGGCATCTACTATACCGAGCCTACCGCTTGTGCCAGCACCGATATAAAAAAGTCGTCCGCCTGCACGCATACGCGGTACGAGTGCTTGTATCAAGGCTTCTATTTGAGGAAGGCTTTTTTGGATAGCAAGTGGGATAGTGTGGTCTTCTTGATTGATGTATGTTAGTAATTCCGCAATAGATTTTTTTTCTAAATCTTGGTACAAGGAGGCAGATTCTGTAGTCATGAAAATATGTTTTATGCGGCTACTTTTTAGGCTTATAAATAAATATTTCTTGCCCTATACTAAGCATATCCGTATCTTTGAGCTTGTTCCATTCTAAAACTTCCCATACATCTACACCATACATTTTGGCAATGCTGTAAGGATATTCATCTTCGGCTACTGTGTGCGTGATGCGTAGGCAAGGCACTTTGAGTGTGATTTGCTGTCCTTTTTTGAGGTGTTTGAGTTTGATTTCTTCAGGTTTTATATTGAATTTGTGGGCGATTTTTTCGGGATAATCGCCTTCTTTTACCTCGTATAGTTTGGTGATGATGTATATATTTTCAGATATTTTGTCTTCGTCCTTGCCTACCACGCCTGTATTATACTCATCTTTGGGCATATCACCTCTCAAAACGCCTTCTTGTGGTGTAGTGATTTTAGTATCTGCGCTATGGTGTTTGAAGCGCAAAATAAAAGGTCGTTCGCCTTCTTTTTGTTCTTCTGATGCGAATACCACTTCGGCAGTGTTTGAAGTCGCATGGTGTACGTCTATAAGATGCTCTTCAGACGTGATTTCTTGGATAGGCAAATCTGTATGAAACAAAATCTTCAGGTCATAATCTAAATTTGCGCCCTCTATGCTGGGCTGAAAAGCAGGAAATCTGAAGACAGAGCCAGCTACGTTTTCTTCACATATCACATGATATTCCCATATAAGCTCAAGTGTCTTGCCTGCCTCTATGTCAGGCATAAAGAGCGGTTGTTGGGCTTCAGGATATATAATTTTAGCTTCGGGTTTTGTCAAAATGACTTGATTGCCTACAGTTACAGTTAGCTTGTCCAAATCTGTAGGGACTACACACGCAAGGCTCAGGGGCGTATTTTGTGTATTTTTGTAGGTCTGTTTTACTTGTACGAGTGCGCGTATGCCATCTATTTTTGCCAACACTTCTGTTTTTTGGGGCATAAGTGGCATCAATATTTTAGGCGCATCATTTAGCCGAAAATAGGGAAAAAATATACGCTTTTCGTTCATTTTGACTGTATGCTGTGCCTGAAGCGTGCCTACAAAAGTAAGTCCCAAACAAGCCAGCAATAATACTATTTTTTTCATATAGTAGTATTACGTACAAAATTGTACCAAATTACATTTTTTGCAGAAAAAAGTGAAATTTATTGGGTATGGTTTGTGCGAGTGGTTAAAGACCTTGACAATCGTGGAAAATAAAAAACAACACTTGTCAATAGGTGTAAAAAGATGTTATTTGACTTTTTTGGAAACATGATAATAAAAAGACAATCAAATAAACGGGGTTCTTTGAAAGTTATTGCGGAGGCAAAACTGTAGAACAGGCTTCCAGCCTGTTGTTTCAAATGATAAACAGGCTGGAAGCCTGTTCTACAGAATATTCCGCAATAACTTTTGAAGAACCATAAACAGTTATATCGTGTTGGTACGTAAAAAAGCTATCAATTTTTGAAGCGCGCGGTTTCGGTGGCTGATGGCGTTTTTTTCGGTGGTAGTCATTTCTGCAAAAGTTTTTTCGTGTCCATCAGGCAGAAAAATAGGGTCATACCCAAAGCCTTGCGTTCCGCGTTTGGCAGGCAAGATTTCCCCTGCTACAGTCCCTTCAAATTGATGCACTTCGCCTGCTATGATGAGTGTCATGACTGTTTTGAAAATTGCCCTTCGAGAAGCTCCTTCGGGTATTTCTTGTAAAACAGCCGCCATGTTTTTGTCAAAGTCGCGCGTACCTGCATAGTGCGCAGAGTGTACGCCCGGTTTGCCTCCAAGTGCCTCTATTTCAAGTCCTGAATCGTCAGAAAGACACGCCACGCGGTAGTTGTCCCAAATATATTGTGCTTTTTGGAGTGAATTTGCAGGAATGGTATCTCCTGTTTCAGGCAATTCGTCTGTACAAGGAATATCATCAAGCGACAAAAACTGCACTTGGTCAGGCAAAGCCGCTGTAATCTCTGCTATTTTGTGGGCATTTCGAGTGGCAAGATAAATCTTCATACCTGCAAAATTAAGTTTTTTTTTTGTCTTTCAAAATACAGACTTGAGTTTTTCTTGGTTTGTGCAGGTTTGAAGGGAGAAGTACGAGATTTGAAACTTCAGCCTTCTTACCTCCCATATTGAAATAAAATAACATGATAATTTCACTCACGCGAAGCCACGCTGTAAGCGTCTGTTGGTATTGCTTAACCGCGTAAAAGCTCGATAACAGACGCTTACAGCGTGGCTAAATATGCTCAAGTTATTTTTTACTCCTTCCTTAGATACGGGTTTTCAACTGGTTTCTTGATTCTGATTGAAATGTTTTTTATTCAGATAAAAAGCCCTTTTTAGCCTAAATTAAGCCTGTTTTTGATTTTATTTTCACATAAAACAAGGGTAGTTGTAAACTTGTATCTTTGCCCCATCTAAGCAAAAGGCAGCACAAGAATAAAGCTAAGCTCGATTTTTTGGAATGCTAATAACTTTTGAAGAACCGTAAACCTAAAAAAAACATAAAAATCAGCCCAATCCACGTTATCCGCGTGCTGAAAGACAAAATATAACCTTTAAAACGTAACTACTTGAAAATAAATCAAAAAAAATAAAATATTTTTTGGTGGTTTGTAAAAAAAACGCTAATTTTGCAGTCCAATTCCAAAAAGAGGGATTGGACTTAGTTTTTAATAGTGTTTTTTACAAGAACATATAATTTATGTCAGGAATTATTGGCAAAAAGATAGGCATGACCAGCCTATTCGAAGCCACAGAAGCCTCTATCAAGCAAATGGCTTGTACGCTTCTTCAAGTAGGTCCTTGCGTGGTAACGCAAGTAAAAACCGTTGAGAAAGACGGATACAATGCCATACAGCTCGCTTTCGACGAAAAACCCGAAAGAAAAGCCATCAAACCCGAAAAAGGGCATTTTGCAAAAGCCAATACTACACCAAAACGCAAACTCGTTGAGTTCAAAAAGTTTCCAGAAGGTAAGTATAATTTGGGCGACACTATCCAAGTTACAGACCTTTTCAAAGAAGGAGATACAGTAGCAGTAGTAGGTACTACCAAAGGTAAAGGCTTTCAAGGCGTTGTAAAACGTCACGGCTTTAGCGGGGTAGGCGGACAAACGCACGGACAACACGACCGCGCGCGTCACCCAGGCTCAGTAGGCGCATCTTCATTCCCCTCTCGCGTACTACCAGGTATGCGCATGGGCGGACGCACAGGCAACGACCGCGTGAAAATCACGAAACTTCGCGTAATGCGCGTAATCCCCGAACACAATCTCCTCGTAGTAGCAGGCTCGGTACCGGGTGCTAAGAACTCATACATCATTGTAGAAAAATAAGAACATGGAAGTCGCAGTATTATCACAGAACGGACAGTCCACAGGACGTACCCTTCAACTCAATGAAGCTATCTTCGGTATCGAACCCAATGACCACGCTATATATCTTGACGTAAAGCAATACCACGCTAACCAACGCCAAGGTACACACAAAGCCAAAGAACGCGCAGAAGTAGCTTATTCGACAAGGAAAATCAAGAAACAAAAAGGCACAGGTGGTGCGCGTGCAGGTAGCATCAAATCACCCACTTTTGTAGGTGGTGGTCGCGTATTCGGACCCCGCCCTCGTGATTATCGCTTCAAATTGAATAAAAAGGTAAAACAACTTGCCCGCAAGTCTGCCCTTACCTACAAAATGAAGGAGCAAGCACTTATGGTAATAGAAGATTTTAACTTCGAAAAACCAAACACCAAGCAGTATATCACATTCTTGAGCCAACTCGCGCTCTCTAATACCAAAACTCTTTTGGTATTGCCTGAGAATAAAGATAACGTGTATCTTTCAAGCCGTAACATACCCAAAACCAACGTAGTAACTTATAACCAACTCAACACTTTCAATATCCTCAATGCGGATAAAATCGTGTTCATGGAAAGTTCAGTAACTAAATTGGAAACTTTGTTGAATAAGCCCGAATAATCATCAAACCCCATGGAACAGACCGAAATACTCAAAAGACCTCGCCTTACCGAGAAAATAATGTCCCTTTCCAAAAAGGTAAAGGGTGATAAAGAACGTTATTCTTTTATCGTAGATAGTCGTGCAAACAAAATCCAAATCGCAGAAGCTATACATAAAATGTATGGCGTGCAAGTAGATTCTGTAAACACCATGAATCACAAAGGCAAGCCCAAGTCGCGCAATACACGCACACACGTGCAGGTAGGAAGGACACCCAGCTACAAAAAAGCTATCATCACACTCCAAAAAGGAGAAATTATAGATTTCTTTGAAGCAGTCTAACACATGGACACTGGCTGATAGATGCACCCGCATTTATCAGCCAACCCATGCTTAAAATCGTAAATTTTTGTAGGTATGTCGCAAACTTATAGCCAATAAGCTCGCGGCGCAAAACAACCAAACAATGGCTCTTAAAAAATTTAGACCGATTACCCCATCGTTACGTTATCGTGTAGCTCCAGCTTTTACGGAAATAACGAAATCCACTCCTGAAAAATCGCTGATTAAAATCAAAAAGCGTTCAGGTGGACGTAACAACTCAGGAAAGATGACCATGCGCTATATAGGCGGTGGACACAAACAATACTTGCGCGACATTGATTTCAAACGCGATAAGTTCAACATTCCTGCTACAGTAAAAGCTATAGAGTATGACCCAAGTCGTACCGCGCGCATTGCCCTATTGTTTTATGCAGATGGTGAGAAACGTTATATCATAGCACCCGAAGGATTGAAAGTAGACCAAGTGCTTCTTTCTGGCAAAGGAGTTGCCCCCGAAATAGGCAACACGCTTCCTTTAGCTGAAATTCCTGTAGGTACTATCGTCCATAACATTGAGTTGCACCCAGGCAAAGGCGGACAACTTGCGCGTAGCGCAGGTACGTATGCCCAACTACTTGCCCGCGAAGGCAAGTATGCTACTTTGAAGATGCCTTCAGGCGAAATGCGCTATGTACTTTTGACTTGTATGGCTACTGTAGGTTCTGTATCTAATGCAGACCACATGAATACTTCGGTAGGCAAGGCAGGACGTAAACGCTGGCTTGGACGCAGACCTCGCAACCGTGGTGTATCTATGAACCCTGTCGATCACCCTATGGGTGGAGGTGAAGGACGTGCATCTGGTGGACAGCCTCGCTCACGCAAAGGCTTATACGCCAAAGGTCTTAAGACCCGCGCTCCTAAAAAGTACTCTAACCGTCTCATCATCAAAAAACGCACTAAGTAATGGCTCGCTCACTCAAAAAAGGACCCTATATACAGCATCACCTTCAAAAGAAAGTAGATGCCATGAACGAAGCAGGCAAGAAAACTATCATCAAGACGTGGTCACGCCGCTCTATGATTTCGCCTGACTTTGTAGGACATACATTTGCCGTACACAACGGAAACAAACATATACCTGTATATGTTACAGAAAACATGGTAGGACATCGCCTCGGCGAATTCTCACCTACACGCAACTTTCGTGGACACATTGCTAAAAAGGATAAAAAGAAAAAATAACACGTGATGGAAACTAAAGAGAAAAAACCCAAAAAATCGGTGCGCATACGCAAAGAGAAAGAGGCAAGACGCGAATTTCGTGTACAAAACGCAGGAAATCTCGGAGCCGCAAAAGCTCACGCTTCTTCCCTACCCAGCTCTCCCCGTAAAATGCGCCTCGTAGCGGATATGATTCGTGGGCAATTCGTCCTTCATGCGTTACATATCCTTGAAGCCGCTCCACAATCTGCCGCAGCAGACTTGAAAGCACTCCTTACTTCAGCTCTTGCAAACTGGAGGCAACAAAATGCGACAGTCGATCTTGACCAAGCAAACCTCTATGTAAAAGAGATATTTGTAGATGGCGGTCGTATGATGAAAAGAATGCGCCCCGCACCACAAGGTCGCGGATACAGAGTTCGCAAACGCTCCAACCACGTATCTATCGTAATTGACAGCTTAAACGAAGCATAATTAAACCACCAAGAACTCAAAATGGGACAAAAAGTTAATCCAATAGGGCTTCGTTTAGGTATTATACGAGGCTGGGACTCAAATTGGTTTGGCGGAAAAGACTTTTCCGAAAAACTGGTAGAAGACGAAAAAATTCGCAAATATATCAAGGCGCGTATCCCCAAAGGCGATATAGCCAAAGTAGTGATTGAGCGCACACTCAAGCGCGTAACCCTTACTATTCATACGGCACGCCCTGGAGTAGTTATCGGAAAAGGCGGACAAGAAGTAGATAAAATCAAAGAGGAATTGAAAAAACTTTATAGCAAAGATGTTCAAATCAATATCTATGAAGTAAAAAGACCTCAAATTGATGCTAAATTGGTAGGCGAGAAAGTAGCCCAACAATTAGAAGCCCGTATCTCTTATCGCCGCGCTATGAAAAAAGCGATAGCTGATGCTACACATGGTGGCGCACAAGGTATCAAAATCAAACTTTCAGGTCGTTTGGCGGGTGCTGATATGGCACGTACCGAGCAGTACAAGGAAGGACGAGTGCCTTTGCACACACTTCGCGCTGACATAGACTACGCAGTGTCTGAAGCCATGACTGTATATGGAAAAATTGGTATCAAAGTTTGGATTTTCAAACGTGAGATATATGGCAAGCCCGACCTTTCGCCTCAAGCCGCCAATAACGCCAACAGCAACGAGTTTTCTGACCGCAACGACCGCAATGACCGCAATGACAGAGGCGGACGTAACGACAGAGGTGGACGCAACGACCGCGATAACAAAGGCGGAAAAAGTGGCGACCAAAATCGTAACAACAACAACCGCAACAACAATAACCGCAACAACAACAACAATAACAAAGGCGGCGGTGGACAAGGCGGTAACAGAAACAATAACAAGAAACGCTAAAACATTGACAAGCCATGTTACTCCCTAAGAGAACCAAATATAGAAAACAACAAAAAGGTCGTATCAAAGGTATCGAAACAAGAGGTTACAACCTTGACTTTGGTACATTTGGACTAAAAACGCTCGAGCCAGGACGTATCACAAGCCGTCAAATTGAAGCGTGCCGTATCGCTATCTCACGTACAATGAAGCGTGAAGGACGAATCTGGATACGTATTTTCCCTGATAAGCCGATTACCAAAAAACCTGCTGAGGTGCGTATGGGTAAAGGTAAAGGTGCGCCAGAATACTGGGTAGCTCCTATCAGACCAGGCAAGATATTGTTTGAAATTGACGGCGTGAGCCGTGAAGTCGCGCAAGAAGCTATGTATCTTGCGGCACAAAAACTCCCCGTACAAACGAAAATGGTGGTACACCGCGAATACGTAGATTAATATGAAAAACGCAGAAATCAAAGCACTCTCTTTGGAGGATCTTAAAGCAAGCATCACACGCGAAAGAGAGATTTTGCAACGCACAAAATTTGCGCACGCAATTTCTCAAATCGAAAACCCTATCAAAATTAGAACTTCACGTCGTTTGATAGCGCGTATGCAAACTGAACTCAAAGCTAAAACCAACGCTCAAACCAAAAAATAACCCCTACAACTATGGAAGAAATAAAAGCTGAAGTTGAAAGAAATGCCCGCAAAGAACGTGTGGGTGTGGTTACAAGCAACAAAATGCAGAAATCTATTACTGTAGCGGTAGAGCGTAGATTGAAGCACCCAAAATATGGGAAATTCGTAACTAAGACCAAGAAATTCCACGCACATGATGAAAATCAAGAGTGTAATATTGGTGATACTGTAAAAATCATGGAATGTCGCCCCTTGAGTAAGACCAAACGCTGGCGTTTGGTAAGTATCATCGAGAAAGCGAAGTAATTTTATCCCGTAACTTGCCTGCCCACGTAGGCAAGTTATAAAATTTTTTGTAAACAAGTATGGTACAGCAAGAATCAAGGCTCAGCGTAGCCGATAACAGTGGGGCAAAAGAAGTATTGTGTATCCGCGTACTCGGCGGTACTCGCAAACATTATGCCTCTGTAGGAGATAAGATAGTCGTAACGGTAAAATCTGCACTTTCATCAAGTAGCATGAAAAAAGGTACCGTTTCCAAAGCCGTTGTAGTGCGCACCCGTAAGGCAGTACGCAGACCAGATGGCTCTTACATACGTTTTGAAGATAACGCGGCAGTGTTGCTCAACAACAATGACGAACCCCGTGGAACTCGTATCTTCGGACCTGTGGCACGCGAATTGCGCGAAAAACAATTTATGAAAATTGTTTCTCTTGCGCCCGAAGTATTGTAAAACAACACTTTCTAAGAACTCATGGAACGTAAAAAAAATAAACAGCCCAAACTTCATTTGAAGACAGGCGACAAAGTACTGGTAATAGCAGGCGACTCAAAAGACGGCATAGGAAAAGTGTTGTCAATAGATATGGAAAAAAGCCGCGCTATTGTAGAAGGATTGAATTTCGTAAAACGACACATCAAGCCTTCTGCTCAAAATCCTGAAGGTGGTATAGTAAAAAAAGAAGCTACTATCCACATCAGCAACCTCATGGTGATCAACCCCGAAACGGGCAAAGCGGCTCGCACTGGTCGTAGGGCTAATGCGAAAGGTAAATTGGAACGTTTCTTTAAAAAAACAAAACGTAGCTAAGTATCATGACTCCTCGTTTGAAAGAAAAATATTTGAATGAAGTGGTAAGCGCATTGCAGACTAAGTTTTCATACAAAACTATTATGCAAGTACCGCGTTTGACCAAAATCGTCATCAACAAAGGTATCGGAACAGCCGTTTCTGATAAAAAACAAGTTGATGTAGGTGTAGAAGAACTTACTACTATCTCTGGACAAAAAGCAGTAGCAACTAAGGCTAAAAAATCAGTAGCGAATTTCAAACTTCGTGAAGGTATGCCGATAGGTGCAAAAGTAACACTTCGTGGAGATAGAATGTATGAATTCCTCGACCGCTTGATAGCTGTCGCCTTGCCTCGTGTGCGTGACTTCAAAGGCATAAGCGATAAGAGCTTTGACGGACGTGGTAACTATACACTTGGTGTAAAAGAACAAATCATATTCCCTGAGATTAGCATTGATAAAATTGCTAAAATTACAGGTATGGATATTACATTTGTTACGAATGCACCCAATGACGAAGAAGCATTTGAGTTGCTCAAAGCAATGGGAATGCCTTTTACTAAACCTGAAACAGAAAACAACTAATTCCACTTCTCCACTATGGCAAAAACCTCCATCATCGCACGCGAAAAAAAACGCGAAAAATTGGTAGCCAAGTATGCGGCTAAACGTCAAGCATTGAAAGAAGCTGGCGATTATGATGCACTTGATAAATTACCCAAAAATGCCTCGCCTGTGCGCAAACACAATCGTTGCAAACTTACGGGCAGACCTAAAGGCTATATGCGCAAATTCGGTATATGCCGTAATATGTTCCGCCTTATGGCATCTGATGGTAAGATTCCAGGTGTTACAAAATCAAGCTGGTAAGGTATCTTTACTTTATCAAAGTCTATTTTTAATGCTTTGCAAAAAATGTTTTTAAGACATTTTTGTAAAGCATTTTTTGTATCTTTGCGTATGCTTTTCGAACATATACCTCACTTAGACCGCACCAAAGCCCGCTTATTAGGTGCTTTGCAAAGTAATCACATAGCACACGCACAACTTTTTTTTGGCACAGAAGGAAGTGCTAATCTTGCGATGGCACTTGCTTATGCTACCTATTTGCATTGTGAGCAACCTACACCTCAAGATGCGTGTGGTACGTGCGCGGGTTGTAGAAAGCATCAAAAGCTGATACACCCTGATATGCACTTTGTCTTTCCTACCGCCACCACCAAAAAAGTGGATAGCAAGCCCATGAGCCGAGATTTTATCAAAGATTGGCGCGAGTTAGTCTTGCAACACCCTTATTTTGAGTTGGTTGATTGGTTGGCACACATAGGCGCGAACGATAAACAGGGCAATATATCGGTAGAAGAAAGTAGGGAAGTGGTCAAGACACTTTCTATGAAGCCCTTTGAAGCAAACTATAAAATACTGCTGATATGGCTACCCGAAATGATGAATATTCAGTCTGCCAATGCTTTGCTGAAAGTGCTTGAAGAACCACCGCCACAAACGGTTTTTTTATTGGTTTCGCAAGACATCAAGCGTATGTTGGCTACCATCATCTCGCGGGTACAAATGACACAAACGCCCAGCTTTACAGATGCAGAGATTAGCTCACATTTGGCATTGCAGTTTAAACTTTCGGCTCAAGAAGCTGAACAGATAGCTTATTTGGCTGATGGCAATATGAATCGTGCGTATCATCTGCGCTATGAAGGAGGCAAAAACGATTTGCATGATTGGCTCCGCCAATGGCTTCGTGAGGTCTATCAGGCAAGTTGGGCTGGTTGCCTCGCGCACGCGGAAGCCTTTGATAGCTGGGACAGAGATGCGCAACGCAATCTCTTTGTGTATTTTCTGAATATTTGCCGAGAGTGCCTCATGTGGCAGGCAAGTTCAAAAGAACTATTGCGGGTTACGGGTGAGCAGATGCGCTTTATTGAAGGACTTGCCAAGACCTTGCCTACCGAAAAGCTCTATGAACTCTATCCGTTACTTGATACTGCCCTCTATCATCTTGAGCGCAATGCGAATACAAAGCTCATGTTTTTTGACCTCTCAAGAGAAATCGCGGCACTGATGCGCAAAAAATGACGGTTCTTAGAAAGTTATTTCTACCATAATTTTCTAAGAACCAGCGTTTTACTATTTTTTTCGGTGTTCTATTTTGTTGAAATTTCCACCAAAAACTACATCTTTCACACCGTCTGAGTTGAGGAAATCGTGCGGGAATCCCAGTTCTATTTCGCTCACCTCTTCGAGGCGCAAAAATTCTTCTTTAGGCAAAGTAGTTGTGAGATAATCTAAGGAATCTTTGATTTGGTCTTCGCGCTTCGCGCCTATGATGGGGATATAGTTTTTGTCTTTTTCTCTTATCCAAGCGAGTGCTACTTGAGCGGGTGTGGCATCAATTTTTTGGGCAATGTCAGTTACCACATGGGCGATGCTCAAGTTTTTGTCGGTGTATTTTGGACTTTTTTCGGAGAGTCTTCCGCCTGCTATCATGCCTTTGTTGTACTTGCCAGTAAGTATCCCTGCACCGAGAGGCGACCAGGGCGTGAGGCTCATATTGAAGTGCTTTGCCATAGGTATAAGGTCTCTTTCGGGCGTGCGCTGTACGAGGCTATACTCTATCTGTAAGCCTGAAAAAGTCGTCCAACCTCTGAGTTGGGCTAAGGTATTGGCTTGTGCGACTATCCATGCGGGTGTATCTGAGATGCCAATGTAGTGGACTTTGCCCTTGCCTACCAAGTCGTCAAGTCCGCGCATGACTTCTTCTACAGAGGTTGTAAAATCCCAAGCGTGCAGCCAAAGTATGTCGAGATAGTCGGTTTTGAGGCGTTTTAAACTTGCCTCCACTGAGCGCATCATGTTTTTGCGATGATTGCCTGTGGCGTTCAGGTCATTGCGGCGGTCGTAGAGAGAGTACTTTGAAGCAAGCACAAAGTAGTCGCGGTCTGAGGCTATGAGGTCGCCCACTATTTTTTCACTTGAGCCTTCGGTATATCGGTTGGCGGTGTCTATGAAGTTTCCGCCCGCTTGGGTATAAGCCTCAAAAATACGCTTAGATTCTTCTGCGGTTGTACCCATACCCCAATCTTCCCCAAAAGTCATAGTACCTAAGCAGACTTCAGAAACGCGCAGTCCTGTGTGTCCAAAAAGTTTATAGTGCATTTTTTGAAATGGTTTAGAATTTTGGACTAAGTTAGATGTTTTTTGTGAAGTTCACAAATCTTAAAGAAAAAAGTTTGGGCAGGCAAGTCCTTCATAAAATCAACCCCATATTTCATACAGCTAAAAGTGCGTTTCATAAAGTTCAAAGCTGATTTTCTAAAAATCTACCTTGCCTGCCCACACACCGTAGGCAGGCAAGTTTTTTAGTAATAGATTTCTTGGAGAAGGGCAGGGTTGAGGTATCAAAAATAGCACTTTCGCAAGAAGTCTAATATCCAAACCTTAATAAAAGTTAAAAACAAACGCTTTTTATCTAAAAAACGTTATGGAAATAAAAAAATATTTTAAATTTTACGATATTTACAGTCGTAAACCATAAATCTAAAATCGTAAATCCCCCAGATATGTACAAAAAAATCTATACCTTTGCCTGCATTTTCCTGCTGTGTCAATGCCAAGCATATATCGCACCTCCAAAAGACCTTCTCAAGCCCGAAGCCTTGCAAAAAGTCTTGGTAGAGATACATAGCCTCGAAGCCCTTTTGCTCGAAAAAAACTACAATAGCATAGACTCGGCACAAGTGGCGTTTCAGGAAGCTGAAAAAAAAATATTCAAAAAAAATAAACTTTCCTACCAAACCTACAAAAATAGCTATGCTTACTACCTCAAAGCCAAGCCCGAAAAATTAGACCAAATATACAAAATCGTCATTGATACGCTCGAAAAGCGCGAAAAAAAAATACCTAACACCAACACACCCGCCGACTCTACACTTCTCAAAAAACAAGAACGCAAAAGAGATAACTTCCGCAAGCGTCCTTTCCAAAGCACATAAGTTATGAAATATTTTTTTTTGTTGGTTTTTTGTCTGAACATACAAGTAGCTACTGCCCAGATAGGCAGGCAAGAGCATCACGCCTTGATAGCTTTGCAGACTTTTGTGAATGACCTCACGACTGAACTGAATACTGCACTCGCGCAGGGCAGGCAAGTACCTGCCAATCTTTTGGCAAATAGACTCAAGCAACTTGCCTACCCGCCTTTTTTGGCACACCTACAAAAAGAAACGACAGCTCTTTGGCAAGTCGCCCAAACAAATACGCGCCTTTTTCGCTCTGCTCAGATTGCCCTCGCAGAGCGTATCTACCTTGCCTACCTGAAGGCACAAGAGGCAAAAATGCTTGAAGACAAATATCACCATGCTGAGGCTGAAATGACACACGCGCTTGTGTCCATGCAACAATCTTTGCATCTTTGCGATAGCCTGCAGAGTATAGTTATTCACGACATTACGCCTCAAAATAGTACGCTCTTTCCTGCACAGGTAGGCAAGGCGCATGACGATTTTTGGGCTACTTGGCACAAAGCAAAAGATGCCTTTCCTACCCAAAGTTACCAAAAACGCCTTTCTTTCTATAATCAAGCCTTACTACAAGCCTTTCAGAAATTTATAGATGCCGCCAGCGAACAAGGAGAGTATCTGCCCTATCCTACTTGCCTACCACACTGTACCGAAAAGCAGGAAGAGGCAGGCGCGGAAGGAAGATAACATTTAACATTTAACATTTAACATTTAACATTTAACATTTAACATTTAACATTTAACATTTAACATTTAACATTTAACATTTAACATTTAACATTTAACATTTAACATTTAACATTTAGAGTGTGTTTAGAAAGTAATACTATTGTGAAAATATCAAAATAATGTGCTAATTTTACGCTTTTTATTA
>JAAFJK010000392.1 GCA_013298105.1 Cytophagales bacterium | reverse complement strand
ATATGAAACTAAAATTCTGCTTTTGTATCTTCCGCGAATGGTTTGCTAACGTCAAACGCTTTTTTGTACGCTAACTTGTTGTGTAACCCCAAAATGTAGCAGAAAATCAAGGACACCTTGTTTTCTTCGTACCTTTTACTTCAAACCTCTGACCTCGTTATGTGGAGCTTTTATTCTTTGCGCAGTAGGCTGATGCTTATTTTGTTGGGCTTTACCCTCATGACTACACTCGTGGGGCTGATGGGGCTGTGGTTTTATCAAAAAACTACCAAACTCGCCACCATCACGAGCCGCATAGAAGAAGCCCTTATCAAGACTTTACAACTCCTCAAAATAGAGCAAGATTTTTTTGACAATGAAACCCTGAAGCCACAATTCTACCAAACAGGCAATAGCCTTTATCTCGAAAAACATGAGATGCTCATGGAAGAAATCAAAGAGAAAAAACTCTACAGTCTGCTTGAGCTTGATGGCATTCGTGAACTCTATGCAGACAAGGCAGTCCTTACTCAAGAAATCAAACGCATCATCTTAGAACTTGAAAGTTATGAACTTTCCTTCCAAGAATTGGCAAGGCTCACACGCAAAAGAGGCTTTTGGGACAATGGCGTAGAAGGCAATATGCGCAACAAAATACAAACCCTCGAAACCTTGAATATCGAAATCAAGCTGGAGGACATTCTTCGCATACGCCGACACGAAAAGGATTATATGCTCAGAAAAGACACCGCGTCTGCCTCCGAAGTAGAAGCATTAGTCCAAAATGTCAAAAGTAAACTTTCCCCGCGCCCACAAGCCTCTTCTATGGCATCTATGCTTTTAGACGACTATTTGCGCAGTTTCAAAGAAATGGTAAAGCTCGACTCGCTCATGGGCAATACCAGCAAAGTAGGTGTGCGCGGACAAATGCGCAAACACGCTAACAACACTGCCGAACTGATGGAAAAACTCGTCATGCGCATCAACAGCGAAGTCATAGCCGCAGAAAAATATGCCTTCAATATCTTTCTGTACGTTACAGTTTTTATGGTCTTGGTCAGTATTGTGATAAGCTATGTCATCTCGGTAGTTATCACAAAGCCCATCAGCAAGCTCTCGGACATGATGCACATGGCTATAGAAAAAAAGTTCTCCAAAGACATAGTTATTGAAGTTTCAACCGCCCAAAACGAAATAGGCGACCTCACACGCGATGTGCGCACCATGCTACAAGAAGTTCAAAAAAGACTCCACGAAGTAAAAACCCAGAAAATGGAGCTGCTCAACCAATATGATGAATCCATAGAACAAACCCATGAACTCAGAGAATCGCAAAAACGACTCATGAAAATGAACGAGGTCAAAGATACCTTCTTTTCTATCATATCCCATGACCTCCGAAGCCCACTGAATACCATGACAGGGTTTTTGCAAATCCTTGAGCTACAAGCCGAAGCCTTTTTGCCTGATGAGATACGAAATTTTGCCCAAGATATGCAAAAATCACTCAACCGCATCTTGGATTTATTGGAAAACCTCCTGCAATGGTCGCGCTCACAAACAGGAGAAATGGAGTTCAAACCTCTCAAGCTCAACCTCAATGAAGTAATCCAAAGCAACATCGAGCTATATATGCGTACCGCCCAAAACAAAGGGTTACAGCTACACAGTACCTTAAAAAACCCTGTCTGGGTACGCGCAGACTCAAATATGCTCAATTTTATATTCCGCAACTTGATTTCAAATGCCATCAAATTCTCCAAACAAGGGGCAAAAATCAACATTCTTACAGCACCACACAAAAAGGGGCGCATCAAAATCATTGTAGAAGATGAAGGCATAGGCATGAGTGAAGATATTTTGGATAAAGTCTTCAGACCTGAAGAACATATCAGTACACTCGGCACAAATGCCGAAAAGGGTACAGGTTTTGGACTTTCCCTCTGCAAAAATTTTGTAGAAAGACATCAAGGCGAAATGAACATCGAAAGCCAAATTGACAAAGGCACTTCTGTCCAATTTACTTTAGAAGCTGAAAATTAAGCACGAAATATGTGCCACAGATGGCTCGTCTGTGCGTTAAATGTGCTAAAATAGCGTACTTTTATCATTTGAAGGAACAAAAAACCACCCGCGCTTGTTTTGATACATAACCAATCCCAATTTACCTTCAATCACTCCTGCGGGATTCAGGAAAAATAAATATATGAGCAAACATGGGCGCGTTTTGGTGGCTATGAGCGGCGGAATAGACAGTTCCTTAGCCGCCGTCCTTTTGCATGAACAAGGCTACGAAGTAGTCGGTATGACCATGAAGACATGGGACTATGCCTCCTCTGGCGGTACTAAAAAAGAAACAGGCTGTTGTAGCTTGGATTCTATCAATGACGCACGCGCCATAGCAGTTAGTTTAGGCTTTCCACACTATATATTGGATATTCGCAACGAATTTGGCGATTATGTCATAGACCATTTTACGAACGAATACCTCGAGGGGCGCACGCCAAACCCTTGTGTACTATGCAACACACACATCAAATGGGACGCACTTTTGCAACGCGCAGACCGCTTAGATTGTCAATTCATAGCCACAGGGCATTATGCCCAAATCCGAAATGAAAACAATCGATACATCATCTCCAAAGGTTTGGACAAAAATAAAGACCAGTCTTATGCACTTTGGGGTGTTTCGCAGGAAAGTTTGAGTCGTACTATTTTTCCATTAGGTAAATTGCGCAAAACCGAAATACGCGAAATGGCTACCGAAAAAGGATTCATTGAACTTGTTACAAAACCCGAATCTTATGAGATTTGCTTTGTACCTGACAACGACTATCGAGGATTTCTCAAAAGGCGCATACCTACCCTCGAAGCCGAAGTAAAAGGGGGCGACTTCATACTCGAGGACGGCACAGTGGTAGGCAAGCACGAGGGCTATCCTTTCTATACGATTGGGCAACGAAAAGGGTTGGGCATTGCGCTTGGCTATCCCATATTCGTAACGGGCATCGATAAAGTCCACAACCGCGTGGTGCTGGGCGTAGAGAAAGACCTCCTCCGCACCGCCATGACTGTCAAAGGACTGAATATGAGCAAATATCCCGACTTGGCAGGCAAGCCACTTGAAACTGTTACCAAAATACGCTACAATGACGAGGGTACACCTGCAGTGATAGAGCAGTTTGGAGAAGAAATAAAGGCGTTTTTCCACGAACCTGTCAAGTCGATAGCACCAGGACAAGCCGCCGTATTTTATGAAGGCAATGACGTAGTAGGCGGCGGTTGGATTCAGACAAGCTATAATTTTTAACGTTGTGGGTGGTCGCAGACCTTGACAAGCATTGAAATTTTGTAACTATTTAGTCCCCAGCCCCAAATTTAAACTTGCCTACCAAAACACTAAAATAGGCGAAAATTGGAGATAATTCTCCCCTTTTACGAAATTTTTATACAATGTACCCATCGAAAATTGGTTTTGGGATAATCATGTACGTTTGGTTGGTACGTTTGGTGGGACACCAAACGTGGATAAGACAAGACAAAAAAAATTGTTTAATGTCCCACCAAATAAAGATACACAAACAAAATCTCCCAAAATCACTTTCCGATGTGTATAATATGGCTAAATAATGAAAAAAAATAAAATTATATTCTTACCTATAGCGTTATTACCGTATATAACAATAATTACATTTCACTCACATTTATTACATTTGTCATGAAAAAAATAAGTCTTTTTCTTACATTCACTCTTTTTGCCTCTTTTGCGTGGGCGCAAGGCATCATGAATTTCAAAAAAGAAACCCATGAGTTTGGCGATATTCAAGAAGGTGCAGTAGCTGAATATACTTTTGAGTTCACGAATACAGGCGACCAGCCTATCGAAATGACACGCGTACAAGCCTCTTGCGGTTGCACTACCCCTGAATGGACTAAAAAGCCCATCTTTCCCAACGAAAAAGGTGAGATAAAAGCAAGCTACAACAGCGAAGGTCGCCCAGGTCCCTTTGACAAAAGTATCGCGGTCTATAGCAACTCACGCAAAGAAATGATAACCTTGTTCATCAAAGGTTATGTAAAACCTAAACAAGTTCAAAATCAAGAAGGCAAGAAATTTGAGCAAGCTCAAGAGTCTAAAATCATGCTCGCCCCCGCAAGTATGCAGGTAAGTAAGGTTTCGCATGACTTTGGCAAAGTGCAGGCAGGAGAGCGCGTAACAGAACGCCTATTCATACACAACACAGGACAAAATACGCTCATCATACAAGGCGTAGAAAACAACAACAAAGCCATCACTTTTGGCTTATCGTCTGTTACGATTCCTCCCAATCAACCCGCTATACTCGAAATCAACATCGAGAGCGACAAACTCCAAACTATCCAAGATGACCTTATCTTGCGTACCAATGACCCAAAAAATCCTGCCCAAGCTATCAAGGTAAAAGGAGAAATACAAGAGGATTTTACCAAACAAATGTTTAAGTCGAAAAAGAATTAACAAATAGATATTTGGAAATAATATGTTTTCTTAAAATAATGTGTATTTTTGCCTAAAAATTGCAGTACAATAAAAAACTCCTTCATAAAAGCTGATGTTTTTGGGCAATGGCTATATTTGAGGGATTCGTAAAACCTTAAAACATATCACCATGAACAAAAAAGTTCTTCTTCTTCTCAGTTTTTTGCTCGCTTTTGGTTGGAATATGCCCAAAGCCTTCGCCCAGCTTACCATCAAAGATGGCAATGAAACTTCCCTACTCAATATACTCACAGAGCTTACAGGGCAAGGAGTAATCATGCAAAATGTAAAAATGCTTACAGGCGGAAACGTCAATAACTCTGCACAAGCGCGCGCTATGTATGGGCTTTATACCAATAACAATGCCTTAGACTTGGATACTATAGGCAAGAAAGGACTTGTGATGTCGTCTGGTAGGGTAAAACACGTGCCTCCAGGAATCATAGGTGTCAATACAAGTTCAGGCAATTTTGCTTCTCATAATATGGGATTCGGGGGAGACCCTTACTTGCCTGCCAGTCTTGATGCCTGTGCTATAGAGTTTGATATATTTCCGATTGGAGATGAATTATTCTTCAATTATTGTTTTGGTTCAGAAGAATATCCTGAATATGTATGTACGCAGTTCAATGATATTTTTAAGTTCGTAGTAGAAGGTCCAAATCCTGCTGACCTCAATGGTACCAATCCATACTCTTACAATACCACAAATATCGCTATTGTACCAGGGACGGGTGTACCAGGAACAGATGTGCCGGGTATAGATGTAGCTATTAACAGTGTACACCAAGGCTCTTTACCTGGTGGCGCAGGTTGCCCCAATGCACAATCTTTCAAAAAGTACCACAACAAAAATGCCAGCTCAAGCATGGTCTATGACGAACGCACACAAGGACTTGTGGCGCGTCTGCCTGTGATTCCTTGTCAAAAATATACACTCCGTCTTATCGTGGGAGATAGGGGAGATAGAATATATGACACAGGCGTTTTCATTCAAGCCATCAACAGCAACGTGCCAAACATGAGCATCAGCACGAACTCTATCATCAAAAATGGTATGGAAGGTTGCATCAGCCCTGTCGTTACGGTTACACGCGACAAGGCTACAGGTCCTGAAACTTTCCGCTTGGGTTTGACTGGTACGGCTACATATCTTACTGACTACGACATAGAGTATAACGGCAATCAAATCACGTCTTTCCCTTTCAATTTTACTTTTCCTGTAAATGTAACTACAGCAGTCTTCAAACTAAGACCAAAAGTAGATGGACTACCCGAACCTACCGAGAACGTCAAATTAACGCTTTTCAAACCCACTTGTAAAGATGGGGCGGATTTTCCCATCACAAATATCTCAGTCGATATTTTAGACCGAGAGAACTTGGCACTGATAGAAAACAATGTACCAAATACGGTCTTCAGATGTACTGATGCTGTACCTGTCCCCAATCTACGAAGTACCTTAGCTGATAAATACGAATGGGAAACGGTCGGAGGTGCGTTT
>JAAFJK010000679.1 GCA_013298105.1 Cytophagales bacterium | reverse complement strand
AAACGACAGGCTGGAAGCCTGTGCTACAGCCTATTCCGTAATAACTTTCTAAGAACCAAAACATTGTATGTTTTTGGTTCTCTGACAATTTTTGTGGAGAGGAAAAAGAGCGCACTTTGTCCTCCTAAGCGAAGCAAAGGAACTCGTTGTTAATCAACGATTTGTGAGCGAACCACGCGATTTTTCGCTTCGCTCAAAATTCCAAAACCAATTTCGTGTATGGAATGAAAATAAAATAACATGATAATTTTACTCACGCGAAGCCACGCTGTAAGCGTCTGTTGGTATTGCCTAACCGCGTAAAAGCTCGATAACAGACGCTTACAGCGTGGCTAAATATTCTCAAGTTATTTTTTACTCGTTCCTACGTATATAAAATGTTGGTTCTTCAAAAGTTATTGCGGAATATTCTGTAGAGCAGGCTTCCAGCCTGCTCATCATTTGAAACAACAGGCTGGAAGCCTGTTCTACAGTTTTGCCTCCGCAATAACTTTTTAAGAACCAAAATGTTTAAAAACAGTAACCTATTGATATGCCCATACGTGGATTTAATCTCATATTTGAACGTTGGTCATATTCATGTGTTTGCCCATAATGAGGTGGTTTATTGAGATAATCTATATAGTCATCTCTTACTGTTTCTCTCAAAATACCCATCAAACCCAATCCCCCCCATATTTCGAACTTGAATTTGGGCGAAAGTTGCCCCAAGTAACCAAAAGTAATTCCGCCACCCAACATATTGTTTTTTGCTTCCCATTTTGCATCACTTGGTTGATAGCTTTTGCCGTAGATGGTTTGTGTTTTTCCACTCAGTTGTTGGGCTATGTTGTGGGCATAGCGAGCATAAGTGCCTATAAAAATATTGAAATCGTTAAGTTCTTCAATATCTAATAAGTAAAACCGATATTCTAACATCAAAACATTCCATTTCCAACGATTGTTAGAAAGGTCTAAAAATTCAGGTTCTTCCTTTAGTTTGGTACGAAAATCCGCCAAAGAGTATTCTAAAGAAATAGATTGGCGTTCGAAGGTTTTGCGTTCATACGCTACACCAATTCCTTTGTAAAAGAAATTCAGTGTGTTGAGTCTTATAGCATTTTTGTAGTCTTGAGCTATAAGTGGGGCAGGCAAGTTTCCTAAATAAAGGAATAAACAACCTACAATCAGTTTTTTCATATTTGATGTTGGGGACTTTTTGATATTGCAAAGGTATAGGCATTTTTTGTAAGAAAAAAAAGGGGCATTTTTGTTAAAATGGTACTTTTCACAGTTTTTATGGTACTTTTAATATTTTTAACAAAAAACCTTCTCATAAAGTGAGAATTTTAACAAAATATTTTTTGTTTTTTTTATAAAGTGATGAAAAAACATTGTTTTTTCTCATAAAGTGAGAAAAAAATTCTTAGCTTTGCAGAAAATAATAGAAAATAGATGCAAAAAAGTACACTTCAGGACTATTTATTAGCCTCCATCAAAAAAAACTTACCTCCAAACTGTTCTCTTGTTGATGTCCTACAAAACCTGTTGCAAATCAGTCAAGCGGGTGCATATAGACGAGCCAAAAACGAAACAAATTTTAGTTTGGAAGAAGTTGTTATCCTTTGTAGGCATTTCAATTTGTCTGTAGATGCCTATTTGGATATTCGTACCGAAAATATCATGGTGCAATATTACCGTTTTGTAGATACAGATAGCTTCAAGCATTATTTGGAAACTATTTTGGCACGTTTGCGCCTGATAGCTGATAGTCCCGAAGGCAAAGTCGTCAGTGCAGATGATGATTTGCCTATTCTCCAGCATTTTCGCTACCCTGAACATACCGCGTTCAAAGTCTATTATTGGTTAGTTTCTATGCTCTCGCCTGCTGTAGAAAAACCAATTTTTTCGCCTACTTTTATTGATGAAGAACTTTTGCAACTTGCCTCTGAAATATATGAGGTATATAGCCAAATTCCGACTACAGAAATTTGGACACCTGATTGCGCCAATACAACCTTGAAACAGATACAATATTGTGAAGAAATGAACTTATTTGAGTCGCAAGATTTGAAGCAAACTATCAAACAACAATTTGCCTATATTCTTTCGCATTTGGAAAGCAAAGCGGCTATGCACCCTCACTATCAGCTGTACTTGAGTGAAGTACAGATTGATAATAATTGCATTTGGGCAAAATCTACACAGGGACAGGAAGTATTTATAAGGCATCAATCTTTCAATGTAGTGCATACAGACGCACCTAATTTTTGTGAAGATACGTATAATTTCTTAGAAACCATTATCCAAAAATCTACACTTTTGAGTGGAGTAGCTGAAATACAACGAAATCATTTTTTTACAACACTGAAAGAAAAATTGTATGCGATATGATATTTTCCTGCCGTTGTGAGAGGGATAAGAAATTTTAAAATTACTCAAAAACAAAAAATGTTTTTTCTTTCAAATGTAATTTTTTAGATATATTTGCAAATCTTTAAAGTTCTTCG
>JAAFJK010000603.1 GCA_013298105.1 Cytophagales bacterium | reverse complement strand
CCCCTCGACATGGTAAAAGAGATAGAGGCAAGTTTGAAAAAATAAAATCCTTGCCTGCCCATGCGTATGTGTGGGTAGGCAAGGTTTTTTATAAAATACTTGCTTTTTATTTTGATTATGTTTTACTTTGCAGAATAAAATAAATGCTTTTCTTTTCTATACAAAACAGCTCACGCCATAGGGAAGGAAATAATAACTAAATGCACCTGAAAAGGCGGAATGGGCTGAGGGAAACTAAAAAAATCTAAATATGCCAAGTTATCAAGATTACAAACAATATAAGGAAAAAACGCTTGAAATATTCGCAGAATTTGAAAAAAACTGCACACCTGATACTGATTTAACAGCAATCAAAGCGCAAATTGAAAAAATAAAAGCCAATCACTTTACGTTGGCTATAGCAGGCGAGGCAAAAGCAGGTAAATCTACCTTTATCAACGCTCTTTTAGGCGTTGATTTATTGCCTACAGGTGTACTACAGGCTACAAGTGCTATCATTAAGATAGTAAAAGAGGCAATGCCTAAACTCACTATAAAATATGCTGATGGTACGCAAGAAGAATATATAGACGATATTGCTTCGCTTAAAGCAAAATTGGTAGTTGTAGGTAGCATACAAGACCAATACCGTACTATTCCGCATACGCTTCTTGATGAGTATATCAAAGGAGGGTTTAGTCATAAAAATGTTACAGACACTTTTTTGACTGAGCTTACCCAAAAAGGAGGCGAAGATTATAAAATCCAAAAAGAGGCTATTATTGACTATGTAAAAAACACTTCTAAAGCCAATATCCCTGAAGAGATACGGATAGCCTATCCATTACCTTGGGAATTTGATGAGTTTAGTGTAGTGGATACTCCTGGCGTAAATGCTACAGGTGGCGTGCAAAATACTACTTACAATTATATAGCGCAAGCGAATGCTATTCTTTTTGTTCACTCTATTGGTAATATAGCTTCAGAATCTTTTAAAAAATTTGTGGAGGGCGTTTCTGACAAAAGTTGTGAATATTTGTTCTTGCTACTTACCCACGCTAATAGTAAAACTAAAGATGATGTAGATGCAACTTTAAAAGAAGCCAAAAGAACGTATCAAGGTAAATTGAAAGAAAATAGAGTTTTTGCAGTAGATAGTTTAGCAAGGCTTGTTTATCAGGACTTAAAGAACGGCAAAACTCTCGATGATATCAAGAAAAATTCACCAGAAAAGAAAAAAATTATACCCGAATTGAAAGATTTAGCAGAAGAACAAAATACTACTGATTATATGTCTGTAGCCAATGCGATGTCCTCTTTTACCAACATAGAAAAAGCCATCAACCAACTTTCTACTGAAGCTCCTTGCCTACAATTAGTGGATGTTTTGAATAAAATCATAGAATATCATAGAAGCATCATAAAAATAGGAAAAGAAAATATAGACTTAAAAAAGGTAAAGTATCAGAACCCTCAAGACATTTCGGCTCAAATAGCCGAAAAGAAAAAAGAAATAGAGGAATATAGCAAAACCCTCAATAGTTCAGCAGATGATTTGAAAGCAAAATATAGTGGTGTTTCTGCCTTCCACGTAAAAGAAGCTGAGAAGCTAAAAAAAAAATACAGCGAAAACTTAAGAGCTTTAAACGAAAACAACCTTGAGCAAACTGTGCGCAAGCAAATGGCTGATTTTGTGAATGAAATTGACAATCTGGAGGCTACCATTACTAAAGATTTCAAAGAAACCTATGCAACATTAAATATCAATGGTACAACGGATATAAAAAAGACCTATATTCCCAAAGTAGATGTGGACGCGCTTATTCACAAAGCAAAATCACAATCATATAAAAAAGAAGATGTTTACAAAGATGTGGTAGTTATAGACCACGAAAGGCGTTGGTACACGCTTTGGATAGGTAAATTTGAGGTCAAAAAAACTGTACGACAACATGAGGGTACAAAAGATGTATTTGATAATGCTAAATTTAGGCAGAATACGATTGAAGAAGCTGTTTTGGGAGTTTCCAGTATTGGAATTGAAGCATCAGAAGCTTTAACTATTATGACGGCTAAATATATTGAACTGCTTAGAATAGAAAGCATAAACCTACTTGAACAAAGAAAAATAGATTTGGACAATATAGAAAAAACTAAGCAAACTAATGAAGAACTACATGAGGAAATAAAAGCCATAGAAAAACAAATAAGCCTATCAGAACAAGCTATGCAAAAAATAGAACCTATCATCCTCAATCTCAACATTAACTCTACAATATGAAAAATATTCACAAAATTGCTACGAATATACAAGAAGATTGCCAAAGCACTTTCAATGATTTATTAGCAGATTTTCATAGCAATATGAAAGGCGATTTTGATATAGAAAGTAAACGCACTTTTATTGCGGAATATACAGCAAAAGAAGTGATTTATAAGTCCAAATTATTGGCAGAAACGCTCATCAATTACCTCATGAGTGAGGCTAAAGAGGCTTTAGCACAAGCCCCTACGGAACTTTTCAATAAGTTTTTTGATATGAATCCGCGTGAGCGCATAAGTACGTGGGTAGAAGCTGCGAATAACAGATTGCGCTTGCGTCCTGAAGAATTAACTTACTCTACGGATCCAAGATGGCGCAATGCACTCATAGCAGGAGGAACTTCGTTTGTGTTGGGTGGACTTGTTACGGTTGCTTTGTTAGGAACTGTAGTAGGGGCTATCGTGGCGGGTTTGGCTACACTTTTGCTTTCCTACTACGCTTTCAAAACGACTTTTGAAAAATCTGCCGTTCAATCGAGGGAAGCCATGCGGGAAGATGTCCGCCAATATGTAGAAAGTTCAAAAAAACAAGTAATAGAATGGTTCTCAGCCATTGAAAAAGAATTTTCACATTTTTTTGAGCAGTTTTGTAAAGACAATGGTTTTAGCCTTTAACCCCTATTTTGTATGAATATCACACCCCAT
>JAAFJK010000296.1:5622-12534 GCA_013298105.1 Cytophagales bacterium | reverse complement strand
GGTTTCAAACCCTATCCTATTGAGCAAAGAAAAAAATGAGTTTTATGGTACATCAATGCAAAAAAGCGTTGTCTTTGTTACTTTCTACGGCTATGCCATTGTTTACTTCTATGACGCGGTGTGCGTATTGAATAAGGCGCGGGTCGTGGGTTACGACAGCGACAGACTTGCCTGCATCAGCCAAATGTTTCAATTCGCCCATTACTATAGCTAAGGAGTCTTTGTCTAAAGAAGCTGTAGGTTCATCACAAAGTATCAATTTTGGGTTTGTTACTAACGCCCTTGCAATAGCGATGCGCTGTTGCTGTCCGCCAGAAAGTTGTTTAGGCAAGTTGCGCCTTCTATCCGTCATGCCTACTATAGCTAAAGCCTCTGCCGTTCTTCTTTTGACCTCTTTGTAAGAAACGCCTTGCAGTTGCAAAGGCATCATTACATTTGCCTCAGCCGTCAGGGGAGCAATCAAATTAAAATTTTGGAAAACAAATCCTATAGTATGCAGTCGAAGTTTAGCTAATTGGTTTTGATTCATTTTATTGATTTCTTTGCCATCTACCCACAACTTGCCTTCAGTCGGATAAATTACACAACCCAACAGCGAAAGCAAAGTCGTCTTGCCTGAACCCGAAGGACCTATGATAAGCAATAGTTCGCCTTCATTCACTTGCAAGTCAGTTTTTTGCAAGGCAGTGATGACGTTATCGCCCACTTTATAGATTTTATTCACTTGTTCTAACTGCGCAATCATAAAACTATGTTTTCGTTATTTATGATGCGAAATTACTGCGAAAAAGTAATATATGCAAGTTTTTGGAAATATTTTTTTGTTTTGCTTAATTTTTTGGTTCTCTGACAATTTTTGTGGTAGTTTTTTTTGCTCAATAGGATAGGGTTTAAAACCCTATCTATCCTATTGAGCAAAAAAGGCGTTTCTTAAATCTGAATTTGCTCAAAAAATGCTTGTCCACAAAAATTGTCAGACAACCAATTTTTTGAGATTCTTCGAAAGTTATTGCAGGACCTATAAAAACCCACTGGATAATCATGCTGTAAGAATCCTCTGTTTAGTATAAGCGCAGTGCTAAAGTGGCAAACAGATGCTTACAGCATGGCGAATACGTGGTGGATTTCCGCAATAACTTTCAAAGAACCTTTTTTGAGAAACTAAATTTTCATGCAGTTATTTGATATGATAATCTTAATTTTTTCATAAAAATAAACTCATTTGCACAAAAAAACGTTATATTATAAACTTACCTCAAGAAATGAAAGAAAAAGAAATCCAAGCTATCAAAAACAGACATGGCATCGTAGGCAATGCAGACGCACTAAATACAGCCATCTATAGGTCTATGCAAGTTGCACCTACAGACTTGACAGTATTCATCACAGGCGAGAGCGGAAGTGGCAAAGAATCTTTTTCAAAAATTATACACCAACTTAGCCCAAGACGTGAAAAAACATTCATAGCCATCAACTGTGGCGCAGTGCCTTCGGGTACTATCTACTCTGAGCTGTTCGGACACGAAAAGGGTGCGTACACAGGCGCAAGCAACAGCGAAGCCCGCAAAGGATATTTTGAAGTAGCCGATGGAGGTACTATTTTTTTGGACGAGATAGCCGAGATGTCCCTTGAGGCGCAAGCCATGCTGTTGCGCGTTTTGGAGAATGGCGAGTTCATACGCATGGGTTCGTCCAAAGCCCAAAAAACGAACGTGCGTGTCATTACTGCCACGAATGTAGATTTGTGGAAAGCCGTACAAGAAAAGAAATTTAGAGAAGATTTATATTTTCGTATCAACACTGTGCCTATTGCTGTGCCAGCTTTGCGCGAGCGTGGGAATGACATAGTATTACTCTTTAGAAAATTTACTACAGATTTTGCGGATAAATACCGCATGGAGCCTTTGCGAATAGATGACAGTGCCAAAGAAGTATTATTGAGTTTTAGATTCCCTGGCAATATCCGCCAACTCAAAAATATAGCCGAGCAGATGTCTATCATGGAAGGCGAAAACAGAACCGTTACAAGCGAAATACTTTTGAAATACTTGCCTGCCGAACAGCGCACGCAAGCCCTCGCACTCTATACAGAGCAAAAGCCTGTCTTGGAAAATAACCAAACTTTCCACGAACGCGAAATATTGTTCAAAATCTTGTTTGATATGCGCAATGAAGTATCTGAATTAAAGAACTTGGTTTTGCAAATCCTTCAGGGCGGTGGGCAGGCAAGTGCAGATTTGATTCAGAAACATCATTCGCTTTTCCAAACCCTTGACTTGCCTACCACTACCGAGCTGGCACTTTTCAACAACCAAAATAACCTCATGGTAGTGCCTACCAATCACAATCACAACCACACACACGAAACGATAGAAGAAGAAGCTGAAATGAATATTCACGATATACCACATGAGGAGCCGATTACTTCACTTTCACTTGGCGACAACGAGCGCGAACTTATCGTAAAAGCCCTCAAAACCCACAAAAACAAACGCAAGCTTGCGGCAGACGCGCTCGGTATTTCAGAAAGAACGCTTTACAGAAAAATCAAACAATATGATTTAGAGTAAGGAACGAGTAAAAAATAACTTGAGCATATTTAGCCACGCTGTAAGCGTCTGTTATCGAGCTTTTACGCGGTTAGGCAATACCAACAGACGCTTACAGCGTGGCTTCGCGTGAGTGAAATTATCATGTTATTTTATTTTCATTCCTAAGTTAACGGACAACCGTTAAAATTTAACACTTTTTAAGAAAATTAAAAAAAAATTATGAAAGCAACTCCCTACCTTTGTGCCATGAAAAATCTAATTTTATTATTATTACTTGCCTGCCCTGCTATCTCATGGGCGCAAACTAAGAGAGAAGGCATTGCTTTGTATGAAATGAAGCGCGACCTTCACGCCAGCCTTACCAAAGAGCAAGAACAATACAAATCCATGATGCCTCAATACATGACGGTAAAGTTTGATTATGTATTTAATGCTAAAGAATCTATCTTCAAGTACAATGAAGACGAGGAGGAGGAAGATGAGAACAGCTTTGGCGCACGCATCAAGATGATGCGCCCAAACTTGGAGGTTTATCTGAACCAAACTGAAAAAATACGTACTGAAATGCGTGGCTTTTTTGGGAAAGACTACCTCATAGAAAGCGAAATCAAAAACCACGCTTGGAAACTTACAGACGAAACTACCAAAATAGGTGATTATGTCTGCAAAAAAGCTACCTGCACAGACAACGAAGGAAAGCCTGTAACGGCTTGGTATGCCGAAAATCTGCCTGTTTTTATGGGACCTATGGGCTATAGTGGATTGCCTGGACTTATCCTCAAGCTCGAGACTGACAATGGCGCAAGTGTTTTTGAAATGAAAAAAATCACTTTCCAAAAAAATAAAGAAGGAAGTATTGCAAAACCTACAAAGGGCAAAAAAGTAACCGAAGCGGAGTTTGAGGAGGAGTTGAAAAAAATGAAAGCCGAAGGAAAAGGCAAATCCAAAATAAAAATCCAACAAGGAGGCGAATAGAAACACTTGTAGCAAAATGCTGATTTTCCTGTCCGCTTTTCTTTGTGAACACCTGATTATTCGTTTTTTTTTATAGACCACTATACAATTTTGAATTTGTATGAATAATAATGTTTGGTGGGATACCAAACGTAGTAAAAACAGTGTTTGATGTCCCAACAAAAAATGAAATTGTATAGTAGTCTGATTTTTATTTTCCCAGATGCAAAAAACAGCGCGTTATGCACAAGTATTAGCCTATTTTGAGGAGAATATGCCTGTAGCCGAAACAGAACTTGCCTACCAAAATCCATTTGAGCTACTTGTGGCGGTTATTCTCAGTGCGCAATGTACCGACAAGCGTGTGAATATGGTTACGCCTGCTTTATTCAAAGACTTTCCTACGCCTGAATATTTGGCAGTAGCTACTTTTGACGAGCTTTTTCCGTACATCAAAAGCATTTCATATCCCAACAACAAGACTAAGCACTTGATAGGTATGGCAAAAATGCTTTTGCAAGACTTTGGGGGGGGAGTTCCTGAAAGTATAGATGACCTCCAAAAACTACCAGGTGTGGGACGAAAAACAGCCAACGTGATAGCTTCAGTAGTCTATGACAAGCCTGCTATGGCAGTAGATACGCACGTATTCAGGGTGTCCAAACGGCTTGGGCTGGTGCGCGAGGAGGCAAAAACACCCCTTGAAGTGGAAAAGGAACTGATGCAGTACATTCCGCTCGATAAAGTCCCCAAAGCACATCATTGGCTGATATTGCATGGACGATATGTCTGCGTGGCACGTAAACCCAAGTGTGCAGATTGTGGGCTAAAGGTGCTTTGTCCGCATTATGCGACTAAAGATGATAAGTTTTTGTAGGTAATTCCCATAAAAACAAAAAAAACTGCCTTTTCAGGCAGTTTTTTTGTTTTATTCGTCTTCGTCTTCCGATTCGGCTTCTGCCGCTTTTCCTTTTTTACCTTTGAGAGAAGGGGCGGCACCCATTTCAATAATTTTAAGTTTGATTTGTGTTTCGAGTTCTTCGGCAAGTTCGGGGTTATCTTCGAGTATTTTTTTCACACCTTCGCGCCCTTGTCCAAGTTTGGATTCTTTGTAAGAGAACCAAGAGCCAGACTTTTTGATGACCTCCGTATCTACACCCAAGTCGATGATTTCGCCTATTTTGGAGATGCCTTCGCCATACATGATGTCAAACTCTACTTGTTTGAAAGGTGGCGCAACTTTGTTTTTTACTACTTTTACGCGGGTACGGTTGCCCAAGATGTTTTCTGCATTTTCTTTGATTTGACCTATGCGGCGTATGTCAAGGCGTACAGAAGCATAAAATTTTAGGGCATTACCGCCTGTGGTAGTTTCAGGACTACCAAACATCACGCCTATTTTGTCCCTAAGCTGATTGATAAAAATACATACACAGCCTGTACGGTTGATAGCGCCTGCAAGTTTGCGGAGTGCTTGCGACATGAGCCTTGCCTGCAATCCCATTTTGCTCTCGCCCATTTCGCCTTCAAGTTCGGCTTTGGGTACGAGGGCGGCTACAGAGTCAATGACAATGATGTCTATCGCGCCAGAGCGAATCAAATGTTCGGCTATCTCAAGTGCCTGCTCGCCATTGTCGGGTTGTGAGATAAGCAAATTTTCGGTGTCTATACCCAATTTTTCGGCATATACTTTGTCAAAAGCGTGTTCTGCATCTATGAATGCGGCTATGCCACCGAGTTTTTGGGCTTCTGCGATACAGTGCATCGTGAGGGTAGTTTTACCAGACGATTCGGGACCATAAATCTCAATGATACGACCGCGCGGTATGCCACCTACGCCGAGTGCGATATCCAAGCCAAGTGAGCCTGTAGGGATAGCCGCGATGTCTTCTACTCTGCTGTCATTGAGGCGCATGACAGTGCCTTTTCCATAGATTTTGTCTATCTTCTCGATAGTACCTTGCAGGACTTTAATCTTGTCTGCGTTGCTTGTTTCTGTAGCCATAATAGGGTGAATGTTAAAAATCGTTGTAATTTTAGGCGTTTTTTTTGAATATTCACAAATTGCACCCAAAAATCTTTTGTTTGTCTAATTTTTGTGCTAAATTAGGTTGTTTTTTTCGAATATGCAAATTTTTACCTACTTTTTTTGTAAAAAAAATTACAAAAACCTACTATTGCTAATATCATTAGCAATTCTATCTCCTGCCTTGCCTGCCCAAGTAGATAACTCCGCGCTTGTTTTGCCTCCTGAAGTGCAGGCAGGCAAGGAAAAAAACTTATATTTCAGGCTCATGAACCTGAATTTTATGCGCAACAATGAATATTTTACGCCTATAGTACAAGGGCAGACGTTTTTTGGCTATCAGCTCGCGCCCACGCTCATTTACTTGCCTACCCCGCACATAGAAGTTGAAGCTGGAGTATTCTTAAGACACGATTTTGGGAGGCAAGATTTTGCACAAATCCAGCCCATCTTTAGCTTTAGATATAAGAAAAACAAGACTTCCATTACTTTCGGCAATCTGCACAGCAGTTTGTCGCATGGCTTGATAGAACCGCTCTATAGTTTTGAGCGGGTACTTACGCATTATCTTGAAAATGGCTTTCAAATCAAGCACAAAAGCAGGGTTTGGGACATAGATGCGTGGGTAGATTGGCAACAAGTCGCCTATCCGCGTGGCAATCAGCAAGAGCATATCTGGGCGGGTGCGAATATAAATCTACGCATAGCCCCCTGCCCCAAAGGGGAGATAAAAACAGATACTTCATTTTGCAGTGGGCTGTCTGTATCTTTGCAAGGCACTACTTTTCATCAAGGCGGACAAGACCTAAACTTGCCCACGCCCTTGCCTGCCACGAACTCGTTTCAGGTAGCTACAGGGTTACGGTATGCGACCTCTAAATGGTTGGCAGAAGCCTATTATGTCCGCACTACGCGCGAAATCTATGCGGATTCACTCACGACTGTACGGGCTGGTAATGGACTCTATGCGCAGGTAGGCAAGAAATGGGGTAAAAAAAATGACCTTCAAACTGTAGTAAGTTATTGGCAGGGCTATGGGGTGGACAATGTGCTGGGAGGCGATTTGTATAAATCCTTTCCTACCTATACGGCAGGCAAGGTGCAGATGAGTAGAAGATTGGTGATGTTGCGACTAAGTAAAGTATGGACACTTGCAGAGAATATCATGCTTACGGCTCGCCTTGAGCCTTATTATGACTTCGTGAGCCAAAGGCTTGAGCAAGTACAGATGCTTTTTATTACTTTTCGTCCCACTTTTCGGGTGGCAGGAAAGTAGAATTTAGGTAGTCATTGGCGCAGGTAAGCGAATAAGCCACGCTAAAACTGCTAAAAAACCGTATTGATTTTAGTAAGAATTAGCTTGGCATACTGTTGCTTTGC
>JAAFJK010000296.1:0-5612 GCA_013298105.1 Cytophagales bacterium | reverse complement strand
GTAACATGATAATTTCACTCACGCGAAGCCACGCTGTAAGCGTCTGTTGGTATTGGTTAACCGCGTAAAAGCTCGACAACAGACGCTTACAGCGTGGCTAAATATTCTCAAGTTATTTTTTACTCGTTCCTAAGCCACGCTAAAACTGCTAAAAAAACGTATTGATTTTAGTACGAATTAGCTTGGCATACTGTTGCTTTGCGAGAGGCTCGCGCTTATCTGAACCTCTCCGCTACTATGCTGGCTTTCGCGCCTGCACTATAGTCATAGAATCCCATGCCTGATTTGATGCCTTTGTGTCCAGCTTCTACCATATTCACGAGGAGTGGACAAGGGGCGTATTTGGGATTGCCTAAGCCTTCTTGCAATACGCGCAAAATATTCAAGCATACATCAAGTCCCACAAAATCTGCCAACTGCAAGGGTCCCATAGGGTGCGCCATGCCGAGCTTCATGACAGTATCTATTTCTTCTACGCCTGCCACGCCTTCAAAAAGTGCGTAAAAAGCCTCGTTCAGCATAGGCATCAGGATACGATTGGAAGTGAACCCTGGATAGTCATTCACGACTACAGGCACTTTGCCAAGCTGTTCGGCAAGCGTTTTGATATTGGCAGACACTTCGCGCGAGGTGCTGTAGCCATTGATTATCTCTACGAGCTTCATCACAGGGACAGGATTGAAGAAGTGCATACCGATTACTTGTGTAGGGCGTTTGGTAACGGCGGCTATTTTTGTGATAGAGATAGAAGATGTATTGGAGGCAAGGACGGCTTGCGCGGGTGCGAGCTTGTCAAGTTCTGCAAATATTTTTAATTTCGTATCTATATTTTCTGTTACAGCTTCTACTACGAGGTCGGCTTCTGCTACAGCTTGGGCTGTATCTGTATGGGTGTGGAGGTTTTGGAGGGTGTTGGCTTTGGTGGCTTCGTCTATCACGCCCTTGCCTACCTGCCTATCGAGGTTGGCAGTGATTGTTTGGATAGCTTTGTCTAAGGCGGTTTGAGAAATATCCATCAGATTGACTTCAAAACCATTTTGCGCGAATGTGTGCGCTATGCCATTGCCCATAGTGCCAGAGCCAAGTACAGTTATTTTTTTGAACATAGTGAGAGTTACGATTTTTGATTTACAATTTTTGGTTTACGATTTTTTGTAAATACATCATAATCAAACAATTATTATAGCCGCAAATCAAAAAATCGTAATAAAAAACCTACACCTGAGCGGGTAGGTTTGTGGCTTGGTAAGAGGAATTAGATAAACGAGGCTTTCATACCTCTTACTTCTAACCTCCTGTTACATTTTCTTTTCTTCAGGTTTTTTGGCAGTAGTATCCTTGCCTGCGCCTGCCTTGGTAGTGTCTTTGGCGGCAGGTGTAGGGGCGGGTGCGCCTGTTTTGCCATAAAATTTCTCACGAATAGCGTCTGCCCTTGCCTGCCCATCTGCGGGGTCTGGATAAGTGTTTTTGGTTTGGCGAGCGGGTTGGTCTTTGCCATCTCCATAGATGCGCGTATCTTTGTCGCGGGCATCTTTGGTTTTTTCTGTTACGGAGTTGTATTTGTCGGTACAAGAAGTCATGAAGCCTATCACGATAAAAGTGAGAGTCATCAAGAGTGTTTTAGCTTTTTGAGGATAGCGCATGAGTATAGTAGAATTAAATATAGCGCAAAAATAATATTTTTTTGAAACACTGCAATCATAGTTCGAAAAAAACCATGAAACTTTTGTCTTTTTTGGATTGTGTGTTATCTTAGCCCCCATGAAAATCATTATCAGTCGCACTGACAATCTGGGAGATGTGGCACTTACTTTGCCTTTGGCGTTTTTTTTGAAACAACAATCACCGCAAAATACGATTTATTTTATAGGCAAGGCATATACGCGCCCACTGATAGCGTGTGCAGAAGGAGTGGATTTTTTTTTGGACAAAGACGACTTACTTCAACACCCCGAAAAGCTCGCGGAGCTTCAGGCTGATGCCATTATTTTTGTATTTCCTGACAAAGACATAGCGCGTATAGCCCAAAAAGCCAAAATCCCTTTGCGTATAGGGACGAGTAGGCGTTGGTGGCACTGGTGGTACATCAATAAGCGGGTGGATTTTTCGAGAAAACAGTCTGACTTGCATGAGGCGCAGTTGAACTTCAAGTTGCTCAAACCGCTTGGTTATGATTTTATACCTGCCTTGCCTGCCCTCGCGCAATGGCAGTGCCTCAAACCGCCTGTACTTCCCGAAAAGTGGCAAAATTACTTGCCTACCGACCGCTTGAAGGTGATTTTGCACCCCAAATCAAAAGGAAGTGGGCGCGAATGGGGCGTAGAAAAGTTTTATACATTGATTTTACAAAACCCTGAAATTCAGTTTTTTATCACAGGGATAGCGCAAGAATCAGAAGCTATCAGGCGCGAAAAGCCTGCCATTTTTGATTTGTCCAATGTGGTGGATTTGGCAGGCAAGATGGATTTGAGTGAGTTGATAGCGTTTATAGCCCATGCAGATGCACTTGTGGCTTCGGGTACAGGACCTGTGCATATCGCGGCGGCTTTGGGCATCAAAGCGATAGGCATTTATCCACCCATGAAGCCTATTCACCCTGCGCGTTGGCTACCTGTGGGCAGGCAAGGGCATTACTTGGTGCTGAATAAGAATTGTAATGCGTGTGCAAAAAGCCTTCCCTGCCACTGCATGGAGGCTATAGAGGTAAGTGCAGTACAGAAATTATTGCTTCAGGTAAGTAGCCTCTAAGCGGAGCGGAATCTCGTCTTTGCCACTGGCAAACATAGAGGGCGCGATGTCAATTTTGTAGTCTTTGGCTGTGATTACAAAGTCGCTCGCTACTTTTACTTGGGTGGCAGAGAGTACGCTGACGTTGGCAGTGAAGTTTCTGGCTTTTTTTACGCCATGCAGTGTGAGATGTCCTGTTACGTCTATTTTTTGGACTGTTTTGATTTTCCAGTTGATGGCGGTTTTGAATTTACCCTCAAAAGAAGCCTCTGGATATTTGCTTGCTTCAAGATAACTTTCTTCAAAGGCATTTTCTACCAAATAATTGTCAAATCCAAAATCGCGGATTTGCATCGAGAATTTGACTGTATTGGCTTCGACATTCAGGGTAGATTTGGCTTTTTTGTTGATGCCTGTCGAGTTGGTTACAGCGAGTGCAAGAGTCATTTTGATTTGCCCTTGAGTCGTACTATAATTGTTGGAGTTTGTACTTTGCATGGCAGTACAAACAAAAAAAACTAACAGAAAAGGCATAAAATGGGTTTGAAACATGACGTGCGAGGTACAAAGTTAGAACAAAGATAGATATTTTTTTGAAATAAACAATAGCACTCTTTTCATAACCTCCTGTTAATGTTAGTTTTTAGCTGATTTTACGGATTTTTTCATAAAAAAAGCCCGCTTTTCATTTATCAGGGAACATTTAACATTTATCAACTTTTGATTTTTAGAGCAAAAAAAGCCCGCGTTTCATTTATCAGGGTACATTTAACATTTATCATTCGATAAAAAAAGCCCACAACCAAAGGTCGAAAAGCCCCCTAACCCCCGAAGGGGGAATATTTTGGATAAAAAAAGCCCACAACCAAAGGTTGCGGGTTTTTCGAAGTCTTATTACAAAACAATTATCTTTGGGGGGAAGGGTGGAAAGGAAGAAGGGTAAAAAGGTTTCCTTTCAACCCCTCTACCTTTCCACCACAATTTTCGTTATTTTCGCCTTGCCTGCCACTACAGTATGCAAGAAATACACACCCGCAGGAAAAGCCCCCGACCCCGAAGGGGAGATGGTTATTTTCAAAGCCCCCAGCCCCGAAGGGGAGATGGTAAAAGGCACTTCTATACCTTGCATATTGAAAAGTTTTGTTTGGGTAATTCCCCCTTTGGGTGTTAGGGGGCTTTGCGTGCTTATCGTAAATGTGCCATTATTAGGATTAGGATAAACTACTATCTTGCCTGCCAAACCCGCCACAAAGACGATAGGCGAATACGAAAACGTGCCATCAAAATCAATTTGTTTCAATCTATAATAACCGTCATTTTGGTTGATGGTGGTTAGTTGATAGTTGTTGGGGGCGTTTGATGTTCCGCGTCCTTCTACAAACGCTATCTTTTCGTAGGCAAGTCCATTTTCAGACATTTCTACCTCAAAACCTTTGTTATTGATTTCTTGCGCGGTTGTCCATTCGAGTTTTACTTCCTCTGTCAAATCTCCATTCAACCTTTCTACCCTTGTACCTTTAAACTCCCTCAAAGTGATAGGCAATGCTTGATTATATTCAACATTGGTGTTGGTAGCATTATAAGATATTGACCACGCACCGCTTGCGCTGGGCAAAGTAGTAGTAGCAAAAGTATTGGTAACAGTTCCTGTAGCATTAATAAAATTATAAGTTTGAATATTTGTAGGCGAAAAACCATTGATAAGTACAACTTGCACTGTGCCATCTAAAATAGCATCTCCATTGATTTGCAGTTTATCGTGTCCTGTGGCTACACCTGCCCCATCATCGCCCCCAATTTCTATGCGAAGTATGCCATTGTTGATAAATGTACCCACGATAGTGAATATGCCGGGAGAGTTTCCAGGTGAAAACGTGCCATCATTTGCCAATACACCCATATAAGTACCTGCACCACTCAAAGTTGCCCCAATATTGTTATTGAAAACGCCTAAGTTGTTGTCAAGTGTGCCATTGTTGGCTAAATTACCAGCATGGTTATTGACAATGCCTTGATTACTCAAAGTACCTGCATTGCTAAAGGTAAGATTGTTGTTAATGATACCTGTGTTATTTAGTGATGCACTTGCCACATTGTTGAATGTTTTGGTATTGTTAAAAATGCCTTCATTATTGAAGGTGGTGTTGTTAGTAAAACCTTCCCAACAATGCAAAATACCGTTGTTGTTTATTGTGCCATTGTTTACTAAATTACCCCCCACATTGCTTATCAAAATACCATCATTTATTATGCTTCCACCATTTGGTACAGCGAGCGTTTGCCCATTTTTAATATTGACTGATTTATTATTTTGAATGGTAAGTATATGATTTCCAATGTTGTAACTTGTGTTCAAATTTACAGTGTGGGCTATGATTATATTCGCATCACTTGCTGGTATCAGCCCACTTTGCCAAGTAGAAGTGGTGTTCCAGTTGCCACTTGCTACAGTAATATAAGTAAGCTCATGTCGCAAATTGGCGTTATTTGCATCATAAATCACGCTCCAAGCACTATTGGGAAAAGTGGTAGCATTGAATATACTGATTACGCTTCCTGTGGCATTGATGAAGTTATAGTTTTGCAAACCTGTAGGCGAAAAACCATTGATAAGTACAACTTGCACTGTGCCATCTAAAATAGCATCTCCATTGATTTGCAGTTTATCGTGTCCTGTAGCTACACCTGCTCCACTATTGCCTCCAACTTCTATACGAAGTATGCCATTATTCAAAAAAGTACCATTGATAGTAAATATACCGGGCGAGTTGCCAGGGGAGAATGTACCATCATTTACCAAAGTGCCTGTATAAACTCCTGCACCACTTAAGGTTGCTCCTACATTGTTGTTAAAAATACCCAAAGAATTATTCAAAGAACCATTG
>JAAFJK010000327.1 GCA_013298105.1 Cytophagales bacterium | reverse complement strand
AAATAAAATAACATGATAATTTCACTCACGCGAAGCCACGCTGTAAGCGTCTGTTGGTATTGCCTAACCGCGTAAAAGCTCGATAACAGACGCTTACAGCGTGGCTAAATATGCTCAAGTTATTTTTTACTCGTTCCTTACTTGTCAAATTCATATTTTAGTTTCGTTTCGCTGGCTTTTTTGGCAGAAGCCTGTGGACCCACATTCAGCAGGTAATGTACATGAAATCCCGCCAAGATATAATAATCTCTGTTTCCCGAAGTACCACGTTTTTCTCCTTTCCTGCCATAGCCATTGACTGTGTTATAAACTCTGCCATTCGCGCCTGTATAAGAAATATTCTGCCCGCCTGTACTCAAAAAATAATCCAATCCTACGGCTCTATTTTCTTTGTTGAAGGCATTGGTACGCTCCATAGTGCGATTTGACATACTGATAGCCAAGTTGTTGTTTTCAAAGTCGTCATAGTCAGGATAGTTACCACTCACATCATCTATGAAGTCTGTAAACGTGAACCTGCCCGATATTTCGAAATTCAAATCTATCCTTCGCGAAACTTTATAGCGCACGCCTATTCCGATAGGTATGACAGGTTGCATGACTGCATACAGATTTCTGTAACCTTGCCTGCCCTGCCCCTCTGTGCCGAGCTGTCGCAAAGAAATCCAAGGGGTAGTGATGTTATCGCCCGACATAGGCAGGCGAGCTTCAGGTTTGTTGCGAAAAAAGCCGATACCAAATGTAATGTATGGATTCAGCGCGTGGCGACTATAATACTTGCCCGTATTTTTATAAAATTCATAGATGCCATTGATAGTAAACTCGCGGATTCTATTTCTGAAGTGCAAATTGCGCACGTATCTATATTTGTCAGAAGCATCATCATAATCACTCCCACTCACATCATCTCCACTCAGGGTAGCCGCCATAAAATTGGCTTTGATGTACCAATGCTCCGTTACTTTGCGCAAAAGATAAATGCCCCACGCGGGATTGGTACGCCTAAAATCTGTACTCAATATGCGCGAATTGGGCGCAATGTCTCCAAAATAATTGGCTGTAAGCACTTGCATACCCACCGCGAGATAGTGGTTGGGGTTTACGCGGGGAGGCAAGGCTGTGATACTGGCTATGCGGGGCGTGCTACGCTCGATGCCCACTACCATATTGTCATCATTTTCGTTCGTCTTGCGTACTACAGGGAATTTTACCAAAATACTCAGGCGTTGTCGATGCCTATCCCTACCGCCTACCCCTTCTGAACGGAGCAGCCTGTTCACTTGTACCTCCACATTCACATAGTCAAACTCTGCCAATACGTTGATGGCTTGGATTCTTTTGTATTTGAAGGTTGCGCCATTTTGATACCAACGTTCTATGTGATGTAAATATTCATCTGCATTCAGGACAGGCGGTAGTGTATATGGAAGTATGTCGTTGGCAACTTGTGTATTTTCACTCTCAAAATAATCTAAGGTATTGAATTGTTCATTAAAATGTGGATTGCCGATAATATCGAGCGTAATGGCATAATCTTGGACGAAGTTTTTGGCACGTCTTCTTAGAATGTCGCGCTCCTCTCCATCATCATCAGGAAATTGGAAAGGTTTTTTCTTCTTGTCTTCCAATAGTTTGGGGGCGGGACACTTGGCATCTGTGTATTTGGTAATCCTATAGATTTTGGGGGCATCAAGGACAAGTTTTGGGCGGTCTTGTTTGATGACAAACTGGACATAGACTTCCAAAGAATCTTTGTGTGTGCGTAGCTCATTATTAAATTTATACACGCCTTTGATGGTTTCATATACTTTTACCACTACCACAAAATAGCGCATATTTTCTCTGGTTTCACTTTCGGGGCAGGGCGAGTTGGGGCTGGAAGTCCAGTCAAATTTTACCCCTTTTGGGTAGTAATTGTGCGCATTTTCCAAATATTCTCTGATACGCAGGGAGTCATTTTTAGCATCACGCTCTTTGATGTCCAGCAGGTTGTTGTAGATATAGGTGGCTGAGCTGAAGAAATACTTTTCTATAGCACTGTTTATGTCTTCATCTCTGTATTTTCTCAAATCTTCGTCATCACTTGTGATATTATTCAAATCTGTAAAATATTCATTTACACAGTTTTTGGCTTCCCTTGTCATTTTTATCCTATCCTCTTCCCCAAAGGTTTGTCCACTTACATTGACAGAGAGTATGCAAAAGAGAAGGAACATGAGTCCCCTTATAGTAAGTTGATAGGTAGGTATATTGTGCATATATTTTTTAGTTTTGTATTTTCAAGGGGCAAATTAAATAAAAAATATGCAAATACGAAAAAAAAATATTTAAGTTTCACTTTTTTAAATTTATTTTTAAAAATTTCTACAAAAAAAGCCTCACGAGGAGGCTTTTTCAAAATTTAACAAAATGGCTAATATTACGCGCAGAACTCGTCAAAAGTAGCTGAAAGGTGTTGGGCTATCATTTGTGCATTGCGCCCCTCTATGTGATGACGCTCTATAAAATGCACCAATTCGCCATCACGAAATACCGCAATGGCAGGCGAGGAGGGCGGGTAGGGAAGGGTATATTCGCGTACTTTTGCCACAGCTTCTGCATCTACACCCGCAAAAACCGTAACGAGTTGGCTCGGTTTTTTGCCTTCGGAGGCAAGGGCTAACTTTACGCCTGGGCGTGCCGCACCTGCCGCACAGCCACAAACAGAATTGATGACGACTAAGGCTGTGCCTTTTTGATTTTTCATGAACTCCTCTACTTCAGTAGAAGTTTTCAATTCTTGAAAACCTGCTACAGTGAGGTCAGCTCGCATGGGAGCTACTAAATGCTCTGGGTACATATAATTTGGATTTACGATTTTGGATTTACGATTTTTAGAAATTGAGGCTAATTCTCCCCTTTGGGGCTGGGGGCTAAGGTTTTACAAAAAGCCAAGCTCAAGTTTAGCCGCTTCAGACATCATGTCTTGGTGATAGGGCGGGTCGAAGGTAAGCTCAAGCTCCACATCATTCACGCCATAGATGAGTTTTATTTTACTTTCTACCTCTTGCGGTAGCTCGGCAGCAGAAGGACAGTTGGGCGAGGTAAGTGTCATTTGGACATAGACGTTGTTGATGGGAAATATTTTAATGTCATAAATTAGTCCCAATTCATACACATCTACAGGGATTTCGGGGTCATAAACGCCCTTTATGGCATCGATGACTTTGTCTTTGAGGTCAGGAATTTCTATAGCAGTCATGAAAGTACAACTTTGATGACTTGCAAAAAGTTCAGATTTTTTTGTTTTTCTTATTTTGGGCTAAATAGTTACAAAAACTTAACACAAAAAAACAATATTCGCTGTATCTTTGGGGCATGAAAAATATTACATACTTTCTCTTTTGTTTCCTTGCCTGCCTGACAGTAAAGGCACAAGATAAACTCCTCCAATCGGGTCCTATGGTGGGTTATTCGTCCATGAAAGAAGTTTTGCTTTGGGCGCAAACTACACAAAGCGCGAAAGTGCATTTTGTCTATTTTGCTCAAGACAAACCCGAAACTAAAATGCAAACCGAAACTGTAGAAACACAGCCTCAAACCGCATTTGTGGCGCGTATAGTTGCCAAAGTACAACCTTCTACAAAGTATATGTATGAACTGTATATCAACGGCAAGCCCATAAAGCGTCCTTATCCGCTTACCTTCCAAAGCCAAACAAATTGGCAATACAGGACAGAACCGCCCGCCTTTAAGTTTTTGTTTGGCAGTTGTTTTTTTGTGAATGAGAAAGAGGTGGATAGGTCAGGCGACTCTTATGGGGGCGAGTTTGAGATTTTGAAGGCGATGGCAGGCAAGGGCGCAGACTTTATGCTTTGGGGAGGCGACAATACTTATTTGAGAGAAGTTGATTTTGATTCGCGTACAGGCATCATGCACAGATATACACACACGAGGTCATACCCAGATTTACAGCCACTTTTGGGCAATATGCACCATTATGCGACTTGGGACGACCATGATTATGGTCCAAATGATTCAGACGAAAGCTACAACATGAAGCATACTACGCTTGAAGCGTTCAAACTTTTTTGGGGCAATAACAATTATGCCTTTCCTGCCGAAAGTGTAACGGGAAGTTTTGGCTGGACAGATGTAGAGTTCTTTTTGCTTGACGACAGGTGGTTTCGTACACCCATAGGCATCAAAAGTTTGCCCAATGAAATGTTTGGCGAAAAGCAAATGCGTTGGCTGATAGAATCACTCAAAGGAAGCAAGGCGACTTTCAAATTTATCGTATCGGGTGGGCAAATACTCAACTCTGATGCAAGTCCGTACCTCGAAAATCATATCCGATACAGAGAAGAACGCGAAAAACTATTGAAAATGATTCAAGACGAACGCATCAATGGCGTGGTTTTGCTTACAGGCGACAGACATCACACTGAGCTATCCAAAATGGAGCGATATGGCGCGTATCCTTTGCATGAGTTTACTATTTCGCCTATCACTGCGAGTAGTTCGGGCGATAGGTCAAAAGACGAAAAAAACTTTTACAGAGTTCCTGAAACCTATTATGGCAAACGCAATTTTGCTGTTTTTGAGGTTACAGGAGAGCGAAAAGACCGCGTCCTGACTGTCCAAGTATGTGATGTGCAAGGCAATGCAGTCTGGAAAAAAGAAATCAAGGCAAGTGAATTGAAGTAAGGAGATTTTAGATTTGCGGTTTGCGATTTACGATATATTTTTTGCCACGTTGTCAATGGTCGCAGACCTTGACAACGTTAAAAATAAGCGGTCTTAGAAGAAATTATTAACAGCAAATCACACAAAAATTAAAACTTTTTGGCAAACCCAAAAAAAAGCCTTACTTTTGCCGACTTTTGGTATATACCTTGCCTACCTGTATGGGTAGGCAAGGGCATAAACACAAACACTATGAGCCAACAAAAACTTCCTAAGCGTAGCGAAAACTATGCGGAATGGTACAATGAACTTGTAAAACGTGCTGACCTTGCCGAAAACTCGGCGGTGCGCGGGTGTATGGTCATCAAACCATACGGCTATGCGATATGGGAAAAAATGCAAGCCCAGCTCGACCGAATGTTCAAAGAAACAGGTCATGCCAATGCTTATTTTCCACTTTTTGTACCTAAAAGTTTTCTTGAAAAAGAAGAAGGACACGCAGAAGGCTTTGCCAAAGAGTGCGCAGTCGTTACGCATTATCGCCTCAAAGTAAATCCTGATAAAAAAGGAAGCCTCATGGTCGATCCTGACTCCAAGCTGGAGGAGGAACTGATAGTACGTCCTACTTCTGAAGCTGTCATCTGGAATACCTACAAAAACTGGATTCAATCTTACCGCGACTTGCCTATCCTGCTGAACCAATGGGCAAACGTAGTGCGTTGGGAAATGCGTACACGCTTGTTTTTGCGTACTACAGAGTTCCTTTGGCAAGAAGGGCATACCGCCCATGCTTCTGCCGAAGAAGCCTTGAAAGAAACACGCCAAATGCTTGAAGTCTATGCAGAGTTTGCGGAAAAATATATGGCTGTCCCTGTAGTAAAGGGCATCAAAACCGCCAACGAAAGATTCGCAGGGGCAGAAGAAACTATGTGCATAGAAGCCCTCATGCAAGATGGAAAAGCCCTGCAAGCAGGTACTTCACACTTCTTAGGACAAAATTTTGCCAAAGCCTTTGATGTCAAATTTTTGAATAAAAACAACGAACAAGAATACGTTTTTGGTACGTCTTGGGGCGTAAGTACGCGCCTGATGGGTGCGCTCGTGATGGCTCACTCAGACGATAATGGACTTGTCTTGCCTCCCTCGCTCGCACCTATACAAGTGGTGATAGTGCCTATCTACAAAACGGAAGAACAACTTGCGGCTATCACTGAAAAAGTAGAAAATATCCAACTCATGCTTCGCGCGAAAGGTATCAGTGTAAAATTTGATACACGCGACAATCTTACACCTGGCTTCAAATTTGCAGATTGGGAAATGAGGGGTGTGCCTGTCCGCTTGGCGATTGGACAAAAAGACCTTGAAAATAATACTATAGAAGTTTCAAGGCGCGACAAAGAACGTGGAGAAGAAGGGGCGAAAGTAAGCGTAAACTTAGATGCTGTCATAGGTACAATTCAACAACTTCTGACAGACATTCAAGAAAATATTTACCAAAAAGCCATTGATTTTCGTAAGAAAAATACCCATACTGCCCACTCATACGCAGAGTTCAAAGAAATCTTAGCCACTAAAGGCGGTTTTGTGATGGCGCATTGGGACGGTACAACAGAAACTGAACTCAAAATAAAAGAAGAAACTAAAGCTACCATTCGTTGTATTCCTTTGAACGAACCTGAAAGTGAAGGCGTTTGTATCGTTACAGGCAAACCTTCTAAAAAACAAGTCCTCTTTGCACAAGCCTATTAGGGCAACGGGGTAGAAAGGGAGCGCGGAGAAATGGAGTTTCCTATTCTTCCACCCTTTAACCCTTCCACCCTTTTACTCTTTTATCCCTCAACCCATTATGAAGTCTGTCCTATACATAGAAGATGATGCGATAAACTCGCTGATTGTCAAAAAACTACTGCAAAAAGATTTTGCTATCTCATTGGCTACCAATGAAGAAACTTGCCTACAGGCACTCGAAAAACAACGCTTTGACCTTATCCTCTCTGACATCAATCTGGGCGAAGGCAATACCAATGGCGTAGAACTCATGGGCAAAATTCGCCAACACCCCAACGGCAAAGGCACAAAAATACTGGCTGTTACGGCTTTTGCGCAACCCGAAGACCGCGCCAAATACTTGAGCGTAGGCTTTGATGGCTATGTCATCAAGCCCATTGACCCTGTCGATTTATTGAACGCTATCAACTCTACCATTTAATCTTATGTTTTCTCGTATCCAAACAGTGTTCCTTTTGTTAGTCGCTGTAGCTATGTTTAGTTTATTGTTTTTGCCTATTTTTACCAAAAAAGACAGCAACAATGAGGTAAAAGCCAACTTAAATGCTTTTGCGCTTACGTACAAAAAAGAAGGCAAAACCGAAACTATCCCTACTTTTTATATAGCCATCACAGCTATAGGCGCGTGTGGCTTGGCGTTGTATTCGGTGCTGAGGTATCGCAATCAAATCAAAGACACAAAAAATGCCCTTTTCAATCAAATGCGCTTCAGTATGTTTATCTCACTGCTGGTAGTGGTAACGGCAGTACTGATAATTGTTTTCAAACTCCAATTAGATAAATTCTCGGCTACTGCGAATAGTGGTGGATTTGGCATAGGATTTTTTTGTATTCCTACAGCTTTGCTCTCCAACTTTTTGGCAAGTCGATTTATTCGCAAAGACTACAATGAAATCAAGTCTATGAGTAGGCTTAGATAGCATCTAACATTCATTTGTTCATGTAGTAAAACAGGCTTCCAGCCTGTTTTTTTTATTAGACTTCGCAAGAAGTCTATGGAGTATGTCCTTGCCTGCCCACACAGCAGGCGGGCAGGCAAGGTGTTTACCTACCAAAAACATCTCTGTCAAACCATGTGCGGCGTTTGCTTACTTTCAGGTCTTGGAGCATACTTGCTTTGACGCGCAAATCAAAAGAATACGACTGAAATTGTCCAAAAGGATTGATATTAAAAACAGCTTCCCAACAGTGCAAATCTTTGTGAAAGTTCAAACTTGTAAGCGTAAAAGCCTTGTTCGTAATGTCATAGCCCGAAGTTGCGCTGAATTTCCAAGTTTTTGTGAGGCTCAAGTCGCCATTGAAGGACAAGATTTGTTGCGAACTACTGGGCAGAAAGCCTTGTTTGTTGTAGTTAAAGTTATAGCTTACGCCCAAAGTCCAAGGAATGTCAAAATCTACGTATTCGTTTGGATTTTGTTTGATATTCTGTAGTTCTTGTTTGGCGCGTTGGTCATCTAAATTGCGGTTTTTGGATTTGTCCAAGTTTTTGGAAGCGTTATCTATTTTTTGCTGGGTTTGTTTTTTGAATTTTTCTGGTGTGAGGTTAAAAGAAAAACTCAAGTTTGCATTGCTCATCTGTAGCCAATCAAAGCCCTTTTTATTCCACCTGAAAGTCCCACTTCTGTATTGTGTGATGACTTTATTCTCAGCATCAGTCCAAAGCGGTATGTAGGCATAAGGGTCGAAACTACTTGTAAAGTTGATGTCTATGAGTTGGGCTATATTCGTGCGGGCATTCAAGGATATGGGCGCGAGCCTCAGCGAGTCTGCAAAAAGATTGTAACTTGAGTTCAGCGAAAGATTATCCAAAAGTTTCATTTTTTTGACTTCGGCAGTGTCGCTTTTAGGTCTTATCTTTGCTTCAAATATATTTTGCAAATCAAACGTAACCACGCCTGACTGGTTCAGGGCATTTGGAGCGGAAGGAGCAAACCCCTGAAAACGCGAAATAGGGCGCAAAATACCTGTGCTGTCTGTTTGCAAAGTGCGGAAAAATCCAAACCTGTCGCCTTGCTGATTGGGACTAAGGCTGATGCCTATGTTGGGAATAAGCGAGTGGCGGATAGCCTCTATTTTGCTGTTTTTGCCAAATTTGAAAATACCAAATATCTGGGTAGTAAGGCTGGCACTGCCCGAATAGTTGTAGGCTCTGTGGAATCCCCATGCTGTATCTACACGCACCCCATTCTTGCCTGCCTCCCACGCATAGTCGAGCTTATACGGAAACCACGCCTCGCGGTAGGCAAGGCTGGGACTTAGCCTAAAATGCTTCAAGAGTTTGATGGTAGTGCCAAGCGGGATATTGTGTACGCCTCCTATTTGCGCATTGCGCAAAATCTCAGACAAATTGCTTAATCCAAACTTAGGAACGGCAGGATTGCTGTTCGTGCTGGTTTGCTGAAAAGGATTGTCTATCTGTACCACTTCGGGCGGGGCGGTATTGGCATTGGTTACTCTGAAGCCAAAGCTCCGATTACGCTGTAGGTAGTCATTCGTAAAGTTTGCGCCTGCCGTAAGGGTGTATTGAATGTTTAGGTTTTTGAGCCATTCGGGTACGCGCTTGCCTCCATCTTGCTTAAAGAGATAAATCCGATTGATGCTAAAGTTTAAGTTGGGGAGTTGCAAATTCATCACACCCGTCCCTGTATTTTGGTCTTGAGTAGCAGAGAGCGCAAGGTTTGCTTGCGACTTGCCTATATTGAAACTTGTGGAAAAGTTGATGCCAGAGTTCGAGGAATTGGCAAGTTGTTGCTGTACGTTGAAGGTATTGTTTCTTTGATTGAAGTTATTGGAGGTAAGGCGGACATTGGCAGAAAAACTACTTTTGCCGCGAGGGGTGGGTGTATGCGTCCAAGCGATTGAAAAATCGCTGGCTTTGGTGGGCTTAAACTCATCTCCGCCTACGCGCCTATTCAGTGTGAGGTTAAAACTTCCATTGAATCTGTACCTTTTCAGGTACGTAAAAGTAGGCATCAGTTCCCAGCTCCCATTCGTATAGATACCTCCCATGAAGTCTGCCGCCATGTAGTCGCTGATAGCCCAATAATAACCGCCATTGCGCAAGAAAAAACCGCGCTGTCCGTCTTCGCCATAAGTAGGAATGACTACACCCGAACGCCTTTTTTCGTTCAGAGGGAACATACCAAATGCAAATCCAAGCGGGGTAGGTATATCGGCTATGACCATATTGAAAGGACCACAAACTACGTGCTTGTTTGGCACCATTTTAATCTTAGAAGCATTGATGTACCAATGTGGGTGCTTTAGGTTGCAAGTCGTATAATGGCTATTCAAGGCGTACATCTCGCCTGTGGCTGATTTTTTGGCGCGTTCGCTTGTGATAAATCCTTCGTCTTGCTTCGTAACGATGCCTTTTACTACGGCTTTTTGGGTTTTGAAATTGTAGCGCATTGTGTCGGCTTCGTATTTATCGCTTCCCTGCTCAAATTGGGCTACTCCTCGAAACCTTCCCAAGCTGTCTTTTTTGCCTGTAGCAAAGAGGGTATTATTTTCTTGGTCAAAGGTGATAAACTCTGCGCTTAGTTTTATATCTCCATAGACTATTTTGGCTTTTCCGTACAAAAAAATCTGTTTTGTGGGTACATCTGTAACCACAGAATCTTCTGCAAAATAGGTTACAGTAGTTTCTATGTCGCTTTTTTGAGGGATTTTGAGTGTATCTACTTTGGGCTTCAGCGTGTCGCGGGTAGGCAAGGGCTTTTCTTGCGCCCTTGCCTGCCCTGTGCCAAGCCAAAGAGCTATAAAAATGAAAAAATATAATTTCATACCGCAAAATTACAACCGATATACCAAAGCACGAAATTTGAAGTCTTAAATAGTGTTAAAGTGGGTTAGATATTTTCGGTTCTTCGAAAGTTATTGCAGAAACTTACCACTTTAGCACTGCGCTTATGCTAACCTGCAATAACTTTCTAAGGAACGAGTAAAAAATAACTTGAGCATATTTAGCCACGCTGTAAGCGTCTGTTATCGAGCTTTTACGCGGTTAAGCAATACCAACAGACGCTTACAGCGTGGCTTCGTGTGAGTGAAATTATCATGTTATTTTATTTTCATTCCTAAGAATTTTTTGTCATGGAGCAAGTACAAAAATATCCAATATTTTCTGCCTAAATTTATAATCATTTGTAAAGTAACTGAAAAACATTTACATTTGTGGCTAAGAATATAAATTAGCCAACCATGGGATACGCTACCTCCGAAATCCGTACTATAGAGCAAGTAACGCGCGTTTTTGACTTCCTTGCCTACCAAGAAAATACCAAACCTATCGAAGATGCACTCGCCCACAAAGTAAAAGGCGAATGGCTGAAATACAGCACAGCAGAGTTTCGTAGGCAAGCCAATTTGGTAAGTTTGGGCTTATTGAAGCTCGGTTTGGGCAAAGGTGATGTAGTCGCCATTATTTCAGAAAATAGACCTGAATGGAATTTTATAGACGTGGGCGCTATCCAAATTGGTTGCGTGATAGTGCCACTTTATCCCAATGCAAGTGCGCAAGATTATGCGTATGTGCTAAATCATGCGCAGGCAAAAGTCGTATTTTTTTCCAAAAAAGAATATTATGATAAAGTAAAACTCACAGACTTGCCTGCCCTCCAAAATTTCTATGCCTTTGATAATCAAGCAGATGTACCGCATTGGACTGCCCTTACTGCGGAGGTAGACAAGGAAGATATGAATCAATTAGAAGCCTACA
>JAAFJK010000352.1 GCA_013298105.1 Cytophagales bacterium | reverse complement strand
CCAAAACACTAAAATAGGAATGAAAATAAGTAACTATTTAGCCCCCAGCCCCAAAGGGGAGTTTTTGTGTAAGTTTGCATTTAAACTTGCCTACCAGAACACTAAAAAACATGATAATTTCACTCACGCGAAGCCACGCTGTAAGCGTCTGTTGGTATTGCCTAACCGCGTAAAAGCTCGATAATAGACGCTTACAGCGTGGCTAAATATTCTCAAGTTATTTTCTACTCGTTCCTTATGCGGACAGTTTCCGAATACGAACAAAGACATAAAAAAATAGCCGTCTTTTGAAATAAAAAAAGCGGGACAACGACAAACAAAATCCATTACCTGTCGCAAAATACAAAACAATGAACGTCTTGTTTTTTTTATTAAAAAAATCTTTTTGCCTTTTATTTTTAGGAATATCAACCCTGAATATTACACAAGCCCAAACACTCATCATCAAAGGCGACTCCCTTGCCTACGATATAGGCAGGCAAGTGCAGGTACTTTATGACACTGAAGGCAAATTAACTATAGCCGACATTCTCCTGCCTACCCAGCAGGCAAGGTTCAAGAGAGAAAATAACCTCAAGAAAGAAGTCAAACAGCATTGGTACAAAATCGAGATAGACAACCAAACAAATAAACCGTTTTTTTACCTCGATATCTACAATGATTTGCATAGCGAGTTGTATGTGTTGCAAGACGAGCGCATGACGCGCTTTGCGAATGGTGCGCAGACACCTTTAAGAGAACGTGCCTATTTGGGTGATCTTTCCTTGTATCCATTGCAGGTAGGCAAGGGCAAAACTACCCTCTACCTTGCCTACCGATACCTAAATGATTGCACAGAATGTTTGGGAAAGAAATATTTTTGGCTACACGACCCACAAGATGTGTATAAAAATGCCTCGAACAATAGTCTATTGAATTTTACTATCTTAAGTGTTTTGTTGGCTTTAGCGATTTACAATGTTTTTATTTACTTTTTGGTAAAAGACGAAAGTTATCTGTACTATGTAGTAAGTGTTTTGTTGATAGCAGGATTCATTTATTTTCGAGACATTGTGCGGGGTACTTGGTTTACGCCTGAAACCATCATTTATTTTAAGTTGTCGGGCATTACTGCCAATGCGCTGGTAGGGGTAGGCACTATTTTCTTCATCTATTTTTCGCAATCGTACTTGAATACCCGCCTTGCCTACCCGCGCTGGCATAAGTATCTGCGTGTATTGGCATACGCACTGATGTTTAGTACTGTTTTGATAACCATAGGGTTGTCGCTTACAGATTACAGCCGACTCTTTGCCGAGATTACGTTGCTTATCAACAATGTAATTATTGGGATTTTGGTAACGTCTTTGCTGGTCTTGAGCATACAAGCGTGGAAAAAATACAATCTGGTAGGCAAGTATTATGCCTATTCGAATGCCATTTTCTTTGTGTGTGTCGTGATTTATATGTTGGGATTGAATGATATAAGATTGTACGACCATACTTTCCTTACCTACCATTCGCTCAAAATAGGCATTGCTATCCAAATGATGTCTTTTGCAGTCGCTTTGGCAGGCAAGATAAACCTACTTAGGCAAGAAATAACAAATAAAAAAATAGAAAACGAACGCTTAGAAAAAGAAAAGGCTATAGAAATACAAGCCCTCACTGCCCAAAAGAACATAGAACTTGAGCAAAAAGTAAAAGAACGTACCGCCGAACTCGAGAAAAGCAACGAAGAAATCCGCGCACAGTCTGAACAAATAGAACAACAAGCACGCCTGCTTGATGACCAAAAGAACAGACAACTGATGGAAAAAACGTTGCAAATCTTGCAAAAAAACGAAATCTTGCCAGAGGTAGGCAAGTTTCTTGAATCACTCAATACACAGCTTGAGGGAGAAGTAAAAAAAGAAAGCAAAGCATGGCAAAAAAAACTTTCTCAAAATGTTACTTCAGATGCGCATTGGGAAAATCTCAAGGCGCACTTTGAGGAAGTCCACCCTACACTTTTTGCCAAATTGTATGAAGTTTGTCCTGACCTTTCGGCTACAGATTTGCGTTATTGTGCTTATCAAAAAATGGGCTTAAGCAAAAAAGAAATAGCCACACTCCTGCATCTTGACCCCGAAAGCGTCCGAAAACATCAATACCGCATCAAGCAAAAGTTGAAACTTGACGAAAACACTTCGTTTACAGATTTTATCCTGCGCATACACTGATGCCCATATTTTCAGCGTTTTGCTTTTTTTTCTCAGCAAGTCTTGCAAGAGTTTCAGTACGTTTTTGGGCTTTTTCGTCTTTTTTGTAGGCTTCGTGCAGGGCATATCCTTCTGCCCAAACTGCTGTGATGGCATCTACAAATTGTTGTTTTTTGAGGTCTGTGATGTCTTGATACAGTCCGTTGGTAGGCGACCCTAAAGCTGTTTTGAGTTTATCTGCTTGTTTTTCAAAACCCAATGCAAAAATTTTGGAAACAATTTTTTCCATCGTGAGGGCGGCAAGTTGGGCGTGTTTGTGGGCGTTGAGTTCTTTGCGCAATTTGAGGATAATGCCTAAGTTTAGGCTGTAACTTTTTGTGCCTACTTCTATTTTTTTAGTTTTCATCTGTATTGGGAGGACTTGTGAGTATTTGTACTTGGCGGGTTATTTCTGCTATCTCCCAATCCCACCATTTTAAGTCTAAAAGATACTGAATTTGAGAGTCGCTGAATCTTTTTCTGATGATTTGGGCTGGGTTTCCGCCTACGATAGCATAAGGTGGCACATCTTTCGTTACAACAGATTTTGCGGCTATGATAGCTCCATCGCCTATCTTTACACCCGCCATGACAGTGGCTTGGTAGCCTATCCAAACGTCATTGCCTACTATTGTGTCGCCTTTGTGTGGGTATTCCTTGCGTGCCATAGCCGATGCCCAATCCGCGCCAAAGATAGCAAAAGGATAGGCGGATATACTTTCTGTGAGGTGATTTGCGCCATTCATGATGAACTCCACTCCAGAAGCAATCATACAAAATTTTCCAATAATCAGTTTATCTGTCGAGAAGTCGTAATGGTAGCGGACGTTTTTTTCAAAATTATGGACATCTTCAAAGTCATCATAATAAGTATAATCGCCCACGACAATTTGCGGATTTTTGATGATATTTTTCAAAAAACAAAGCCTTTCATAGTTTGGTAAAGGAAAAGTTTGGTTTGGATTGGGTACATTCATAAGAGCGGTGCGGAGGCAAGTTTGGGCTTATTTTTCAGATTGCGTTGATAGAGGAGTTCCATCATGCCGTCTTTTAGTCCAAGTTTGGGAACGTATATTTTGTTGATATGCGCACACTCCATAGCATAGAGGTAGATATTCGTGGCGGGGACGATAGTATCCGCGCGGTCTGGATTCAGTTCAAGGATATTGATTTTGTCTTCGAGGCTAAAGTTGTTCAGATAATCCAAAATACGCACTATATCTGTTTGAGAGAGCGTTTTGTCGCTGTCTTTGTTGAGCATAGCTTGTATTTTGTTGATATTTCCGCCAGTGCCTACGGCTATGATTTCTTCATTTTGAAAATGCTTTTGGCAATTTTCTTCTACCCACGTGCGCATTTGTTTGCGGGGGAGTTCGCTCTCTGCCGCTTCGCGGACAGAGCCTATCGGAAAAGACCGCGCCGCGATTTTGCGGTGTTTTTTGTATAGGTTTAGTTCGGTGCTTCCGCCTCCTACGTCTATGTGCATATAGTTCTTGTCATCATCTAATTGCTTGATAATGACGTGATTCAGTATTTCTGCTTCGCGTGAGCCATCTATGATTTCGAGGTTGATGCCTGTTTCACGCCTCAGCCAAAAGGCAATTTCTGTACCGTTGGTAGCTTCTCTGAAGGCGGAAGTAGCCAGTGCCATGTAGTCTTCTACTTCGTGTAGCTCCATGACGAGCTTGAAGGCTTGAAAAAGCTTCAGGAGTTGAAGTTGCTTTTTCTTGCCTATTTTTTCTTTTTTGAATACATCTTTGCCGAGCTGTAGGGGGAAGCGGATATATTCCACGTCCTTGAAGACTACGTGAGAACTGTTTTTGCTTGGGTGCAATACGTTGCTTATCAGCAATCTTGCGCCACTTGAGCCGATGTCTATTGCCGCGAGTTTCACAAATGGATTGGATTTGTTTGTTCAAAGTTAGTGCTTTTTTTTTGAACAAATGCACCTTGCCTGCCATGTGATGTAAGATTATTTTTAGAACAAATATCTATTTTTTTGATTTTCAATGGGTTAAGTTATTATTAAGCATTTTTATAAACCTATTGCTTTAGTATTTTGTTGTAAGGTAAAATACTACTTATTCGATACTCATGCTTGCTCATATTGACCAAATCAGAGCCGATTTCCCTATCTTACAATCAAGGGTACATGGCAAACCACTTATATATTTTGACAATGCGGCTACTTCACAAAAGCCCAAAACTGTCATAGACGCGCTTACTACTTACTATCAGCAAAGCAATGCCAATATCCACAGGGGGGCGCACTACCTTGCGGCAAAAGCTACAGGCGAATATGAGGCTACCCGCGAAACGGTACGCGCTTTTTTGAATGCACGAACCGAGCGCGAGGTCATTTTTACAAGAGGTGTTACGGAAGCAGTGAATTTGGTAGCCCAGACGTGGGGCAGGCAAGTCCTTAAGCAAGATGATGAGATACTTCTTTCAGCTATGGAGCATCACTCCAACATTGTTCCTTGGCAACTGATAGCACAAGAAAAAGGCGCGAAAATTGTTGTAATCCCTATCACAGAGGCAGGCGAGTTGCGCATGGACGAGTTCACAAAGTTACTTTCTGAAAAAACCAAATTGGTGTCCATCGTTCACGCCTCGAATGCACTCGGCACCATCAATCCTGTCAAAGACATCATCAGACAAGCCCATGCTGTAGGGGCGAAGGTGTTTTTAGATGGGGCGCAATCTGCAGTGCATTTGCCAATAGACGTGCAAGCATTGGATTGTGATTTTTTTGCTTTTTCGGGACATAAGGTCTATGCACCTACAGGCATAGGCGCGTTGTATGGCAAAGAAGCTCTTTTGGAAAGTATGCCACCTTATCATGGCGGAGGCGAGATGATAAAAGACGTAGATTTTGAAGGCAGTACCTACAACGAATTGCCGTATAAATTTGAAGCAGGCACGCCGAATATAGCCGATGTGATAGCTTTTAAGGCGGCTTTTGATTATTTGCAGACCTTAGACCGCGAAGCCATCGCACTGCATGAGCAAGACCTCCTTGCCTACGCTACCGAAGCTATCCAAACCATAGAGGGCGTGCGCCTGATAGGAACTGCCCCAGAGAAAATGAGTGTGTTGTCGTTTGTGCTTGAGGGCATACATCATGGCGACATAGGTACGCTACTCGATATGCAAGGCATTGCGGTACGTACAGGACATCATTGCGCACAGCCTTTGATGAAGCGTTTGGGGCTTTCGGGGACTGTACGCGCTTCTTTTGCCCTCTACAACACAAAAGAGGAGATAGATGTATTTATCACAGCTTTGCGAAAAGCCCAAAAAATGCTAATTTAGAGGATTTGTGGTTTACGAATTACGATTTTAGATTTACGACTATTTTTATTACTAATAGGAATGAAAATAAAATAACATGATAATTTCACTCACGCGAAGCCACGCTGTAAGCGTCTGTTGGTATAGCCTAACCGCTTAAAAGCTCGATAACAGACGCTTACAGCGTGGCTAAATATTCTCAAGTTATTTTCTACTCGTTCCTAATATTCTAATAATCAGGTATTTAAAATCTAAAATCGTCCATCATAAATCGTAAATTTTTTCTTAGGCATCTCTATCTGCAAGCCACTTGGCTATAGTAGGTCCGAGTTCTTTTTGCGAACGCGCCCCTGTGAATACGCCTATGTGTCCGCCAGGAAATTCATAGAGTTGTTTATCTTTGCTACTTACGGCATCATTCAGGGGCTTGGTAGCACTCGGCGGTACAAGGTGGTCTTCAGAAGCATAAATCGTGAGAATAGGCTGGCTGATGTTTTTGAGATTTACTTTGTACTTGCCTACCTGCATCGTACCCTTTACGAGTTTGTTTTGCTGATAAAGGTCAGTGATGAATTGGCGGTAAGTTTCTCCTGCTTGGTCTGGAAGGTCATTTATCCATTTTTCCATGCGCATGAAGTTCAGTAATTTTGCCTCATCATCAAGCATATTCATGAGGTTGCGCTGTTTGCGTACTTTGAGCATAGGCTTGAGCATCTGAAAACCTGTATCCAAAAAAGTACCAGGTATCAATCCCCCAAAACCTTCTACTATGGCATCTACATCAAGGTCTTTTGCCCATTTGAATAGCAAGCCATCTTCTTTGGAAAAGTCAATGGGTGTTACTAAAGTGATGAGATTCTTGATTTTTTCAGGGTGGATAGCTGTATAAATAGTGGAAAATGTCCCTCCTTGACAAACACCCAAAAGATTGATGCTTTCTAAGTCATGTGCGGCTCGAATATAATCCACTGCGCCATCAATGAAGCCATTGATATAGTCATCTATAGTCAAATACCGCTCATTGCGCGTGGGGTAGCCTGTATCAAGCACATATATATCTGCCCCTAAA
>JAAFJK010000647.1 GCA_013298105.1 Cytophagales bacterium | reverse complement strand
AGGCAAGGTGTTTGGAAGTCTGAGGGCAGAAGTTTGAAGTACGAAAACACCTTGCCTGCCCACACATACAGCGCAGGCAGGCAAGGATTTAAGTTTTTTGATTTTTAAAAAGTTATTACGAGTTTTTTAAGGAAAAGCTATAAGGGGTTAAGTAATAAATAATCTACCCAAAACTTCCTATCTTTGCAGTGATGAAAACAATGGACTCACAAGAGATATCGCTTTTTCGTTCGGGATTGAGAAGAATGAAAATGGAATCGCGCAGATTGTACGCGGCAGAGTTGTGCAACGCCTATTTTAAGGGTTCAGCCCGCAAGATGGAACGTGTGCTGGGTAGTTGTCGCCATATGACCACTTTAGGTATGCACGAATTGCGCACAGGCATTACTTGTGTGAGTATGTGCACCACTCGTGGCAGAAAAAAAAAGAAGATTTAATGCCTGAATTGGTTGGCGATATAGAGGACTTAGTAGGTCTTGATACACAAGCGGAGCGTTGTCATGAGCATACCAAAGGCTATGTAAAAACTACTGCATCAGGCATTTCAGCGCGATTAGAGTGCGAAAAAGGGTACGAGAAAAAAGCCTTTTCTCTAAAAACTATACACAATGTGCTCAATAGGTTAGGCTATACACTCAAAAAGGTAATCAAGTGTTTACCCTTAAAACGGATAAAAGAAACAGATGCAATCTTTGAGAATGTTAAAGTGCATCGTAAGGCAACAGAAGAGGGTATCTTACGTATTTCCATAGATGTGAAAGATAAAGTACATATTGGAGAACTCTCACGTGAAGGCTATCACCGCCAAAAAGACTCCGTAAAAGCCTTAGATAAAGACCAACAATGGGACGAAACCTTAGTGCCTTTTGGTATTTTGAACTTAAATACAAATCAATCAACCATTGTGGTAGGTAATTCTGCAGAAACAAGTGATTTTATTGTAGAGAGTTTGAACTTATGGTTTGAAGAAAATAAAGCGTATGTACAACAATTTCACACCCTTGAGATTTATTCAGATAACGGACCACAAGTAAAGAGTAACAGAACACAGTTCATAAATCGGATAATGGAATTTGCCTGTAATACAGGATTAAAAGTCCATTTATTGTATTATCCACCTTACCATAGTAAATACAATCCAATAGAAAGAGTATGGGCAGCAGTAGAACAATATTGGAATCCTACCATTCTCTCAACAGTAGAATACGCACTCAATACCTTGCGCAATGTTAAATGGAAGTCTAAAAATCTTGTTGTTATCCCTAATTTTAAAACGTATGAAAAGGGAGTCAAACTAACTCCAAATGAAATGAAAAAAAGAGAAGAATTTTTAATCAGAAAACAAGAAATCCGATACTGGGACGTATTCATTTGTCCTTCCCCTGAAATGGGTAGATTATTTATTACATAGCCCCTAATTATTTCTTTTGCCATGTTGCGCTTTTTTCAAGAAAAAAGCTATCTTTGCAAATATATGAAACCTATCAAGTTAGGCGTAGCCCTTGCACTACGCGAAAGAGCCGAAAAAGAATTTAAGCACATGGTAGATGATATTTTTACCAAGTTCAAAACCAAACAAACGCTTTTCAAAGGAGAGCGCAAAACATACATAGCCAAAGAAGGCTATTTGGACGAACCGAGCAAGCGTAATTTCGTGAATGTAGTTTCTACCGTTTCTGAGCAATTAGAATGGATGAATACACATTCGCAAAATTATTTTACAACTGTTTTCAACATAGAAAAAACGAACGCTTCAGGCGCACCCAAAGGCACTTTAGTCGTAGATGGCACTACAGTAGGCGAGTACAGTTCCTTAGAGCTTTTGCGTCTGAAGTCTATTTTGGAAGGCAAGTTGCGTGATTTATACAAAGAAATCCCTGTACGGACAGAGCAATCCATTTGGGCATTGTCTGACGAGGAGGCATTCAAAGCAAAGGGTATTTTTAGCACTTCTCTTGAAACAGGCGAGGCAAAAACGACCATCAAAGAGCAGTACATTTTGCCTGACCCACACCCCGACAAGAACCGCCAACCTATGGTCGCAGACCGCTCTACACAAGTGGTCATAGGTACTTATACCTCCCAGCAGTTCAGTGGCGAATTTAGTATTTATCAACGAGCTGAAGTTTTGGTGCGCTATGAAAGGTTGCTTCAGGCTACCATCACAGCCTTAGAGGAGGCAAACCAAGTAGAAATACAAAAATCAGATTTAGGCGAAAAAGTTTTGAATTATATTCATTCAGGAAAAATATAAAGACACTTGACTACAACTTCAGCTTTAGCATCAACGTCAAAATACTCGATAGTTTAACGTTAGCCTTGCGTCAAGGAGCTTCAGGTTGAGTCTAATAGGCGAAAGTCAAGTAATGGAATTTTCTTCCGCACGAGTTCGATTCTCGTATCTGCCTCTTTTTATAGTTGATGGTTGATAGTTGATGGTGATGGTTAATGGTGATGGTTGATAGTTAATGGTTAATGGTTGATAGTTAATGGTGATGGTTGATAGTTAATGGTTGATGGTTGATGGTTGATGGTTGATAGTTGATAGTTGATGGTTGATGGTTGATGGTTAATGGTTGATAGTTAATGGTTGATGGTTAATGGTTGATGGTTAATAAACTAACAACCAACAACTAACAACTAAAAACCAACAACCAACAACTAAAAACTAAAAACTAAAAACTAAAAAC
>JAAFJK010000661.1 GCA_013298105.1 Cytophagales bacterium | reverse complement strand
GGCACTATGTAGCGCGTTTTGTAAGTAAGACTTGCCTGCCAACGCGCCCAAACTGCCCGCGAACTATCAGGCGCAGATTGCAAAAAAAACGCATTTCCCTGCAAAATCACGCGCTTTGTTTGGTGCCAAACCTCGCCTATTTGTTGCCAACCACGTACTTGATTTTCTCTATCTCTTAGGTTTATTTTATAGACCAAGTAGCCATTTTTGAGGTTTTTCATGCCAATTTCTGCCTGCATTATGCGGTCTGCGAGGCGCGAACTGTCTATATTTTTATTCCAATCTCTGTCAAATTCGATGCTCCTGAAGCGGTCTATGGGCGTAAAATTTGCCTGATTATATTCTGCAAACAAACTCCCAAAACCAACATAACGCGCGGAATCCTTGCCTGCCTTGCCTACGTTTTGGTAGCCTACGCGAAGTCCCCAGCCCGATAGCGTGGCGGTAGGCAAGGTAGAAAACAAGTTGGTACGCTGTTGAGAGAGCGCAAAATCTGCCGTAATTTGCTCATTTTCAGTAAGTTTATAGGAGGCAGTAGTCGCCCAAAGTTGTTTGCTATTGGGCAATGGGACTGCTTTGAGGGGCGCATAGTCGCCTTGTTTGATGCCATTGATGGGCTGTACCCATCTGTAGATTTGCCCATTTACAGTAGAGCGTTCGCGCACATAATCGCCCTGCCCCTTGCCTACCTGCGTAAAAAAGGCGCGGTAAATGGCTACACTTTCTTGTGTACTATAGACAAGAATTTGTGGAAATGTGCCTGCCAAATTTGTGCTGTCTATGCGTTTGTATCGAACTTCATTGGGGTCAAAGCCTTTATTTTCTATGCCATTCACTAAGCCAATTCCTGCGACTTGAGTGCGCAATTCAGCTTTGGCAGAGTCCGAAAGTGGCACAATGCCATTGCTTTTACTATCTCCTTCGCGGTAAATTTGAGAAAGTACGCGCCATTTTTTGGTGCTTTGGGCGTGTCCTACTGTCAAAATACTGCGGTTGTAGTTCGTTTCGGCATATTCATAATCCACCCGAATCCGCGTAAAGCGCGTGATAAGGATTTGATTATTGAAGATGATTTCGCCCAGATTGTAGTCAATGATGTAGTCATATTCTGCTCCGCGCTTCAGGGGCTGTCCATCTATGAATACTTTTTCTGAATTGGCAAGAATGATGATAAAAAGTTCCCCATTGGCACCTCTGAGCCTATAAGGACCTTGTACGCCCTCTACGGGCTGTATGGTAGCAGAGTAGAATTTCCCTCTCGCGGCGGCAAATCCTGCAAAGGTTTGGGCGTTGGTCTTACCTACCTTGTACGCCGTTTCGAGGAGTGCGCCTTGCGTATTTTTGTAAAACTTAAGGAAGTGGTTTTCTTGGTGCTTCAAGACGATATTTCCGCCTGTGATGTTGCCGTTTTTGTGCGAAAATCGGACAAAAATCTGGTCTATTTGCTGAAGTTGCAGTGTATTTCCTTCGGGCTGATAAGGAACTTCTTGGTCTGAAATAGAAGCTGTTACAGTAATATCGTCTGTGATTTTGCCTTCGAGCTGGAGGTTCAGGGCGGAGTTCACGAATACATTTTGGGTATTGCCGAGTGCAAGCCCGCGTACATAGCTCCCACTTTTTTGAAAGTCTTTGAGAACATCAGCGATTTGCTCACGTGGGGGCGTATATTGTTGGATTTTTTCTAAAAGTTTTAGCCAATAAGTATCTGTTGTATCTATGATGCGTCTATCGCGCTTGCCTGCCCATTGCGCGAGTTGGGTAGGCAAGACTTTATAGCAAAGCAGGAGGCTGTCTTGGGCAGGCAAGTCGCCCAAAAACTGTGCTTTACGGGTTTGCATATCGTATCTCAGGCGCAAGGCAGGCAAGGCGGGTACGTACAGTGTGGCAGGCAAGGCAGTGAGCGAGTCAAGAAAAAAAAATTCTTTTTGCACCCTTACTTGCCTACAACGCTCTATGACTTGTGCTTCGCACGTCATCTGTAAAAGCCACCCAACAAGAAGAAAAATAGTTAAGCCTTTTGACATAGCCTATTTTTAGTTGCGCAATTTTTCTATCTGCTCCATAGTCAAGCCTGTACCTTTGGCTATTGTATCATTATCCAATCCCAATGCCATCAAGTTTTTCGCAATTTCTATTTTTGATTTTAGTTCAGCTTTTTGTGTTACAAACATTTCCCTTGTAAGTTCGTCTGTTTCGCGCATACGTGCGTATTGATAGGCTTCAAGGTCAGCTTTTGTCCAAGTGTGTCTATCAGCTTCTGTATAAGCGGCTTGCAGTCCATTGTCGGCTACGTGGGCTGGAATAACGGTTAGATTTTCTGCATTTTTGATAAAATACACCCACTTGTCTATCAGCGTATCGAGTTCTGCTTCAGTTTTGTTAAATTTGGGCAATTCTATAAAATTGAACTCCAAATCCTTGAGTTTGTGTTCGTGTGTTTCGGCATCTAATATCAAATGCCTTGATAAATAATTTTTATTTTCCAAAAACTCAAAATTCAAAATGCCTATAAAAATGGTAGGCATCAGCGTATGATACTTCTCGCCTACATCAAGTTGTGCCGAATAACTTTTAGCACTGTAGT
>JAAFJK010000609.1 GCA_013298105.1 Cytophagales bacterium | reverse complement strand
AGGAACGAGTAAAAAATAACTTGAGCATATTTAGCCACGCTGTAAGCGTCTGTTATCGAGCTTTTACGCGGTTAAGCAATACCAACAGACGCTTACAGCGTGGCTTCGCGTGAGTGAAATTATCATGTTATTTTATTTTCACTCCTTATAAACCTTGCCTGCCTACGCGCAAGTTTTTTTCTTTTTTTGGTTGTCAAAGAAAATGAGCGACCATTACCGCAACTTGAGCGTAACCAAAGTAAGAATAGCGAGCAAAATTCCTATAGTCCAAAACCTTGTAACGATTTTACTTTCAGGATAGCCCATTTTCTGATAATGATGATGCAAGGGAGCCATTTTAAAAATCCGTATGCCTTCTCCAAACCGCCTTTTGGTATATTTGAAATAGGAAACTTGCAAAATCACAGACAAGTTCTCAGCCAAAAATATCCCACAAAGTATCGGAATCAATAGCTCTTTGCGGATACAAAGTGCCAAAACTGCTATTACGCCTCCCAAAGTCAGACTGCCTGTATCGCCCATAAATACATCAGCAGGATAAGAGTTGTACCATAAAAATCCGATACACGCCCCCGCAAAAGCCGTACAAAATACTACCAACTCGCCTGCCTGCGGGATATACATGATATTCAAGTAGTGCGAAAAGACCTTGTTGCCTGATAGGTAAGCCAAAAGCCCCAAAGTAATGCCTATAGTAGCAGACGTGCCAGCCGCCAGTCCATCAAGTCCATCTGTAAGATTAGCCCCATTCGATACAGCAGTAATGATAAAAATAACTATCAATACATACAAAACCCACGTAAAATCTACCTTGCCCCACTTGCCAAAAAAGCCGTAGTCTAATTCATTGTTTTTCAAAAAAGGTATGCTCGTAACAGTAGATTTTGTGTCTTTATAGATTTCTTTTTTGGGTTTGGTTTCCTGCAACGTTTCAGTAATGACTACAGGCGTTTCATATTTGCGGACTACCACGTCTTGATGAAAGTACAAAGTAAGCCCCACTATAGCCCCCAAACCCACCTGTCCAATGACTTTGTATTTGCCTTTGATGCCCCTATCGCCTACCAAAAAGTTCTTTTTTTTGAAAACTTTGGTATAATCGTCCAAAAAACCAATCAATCCAAGCCATATTGTAGAAACAATCAGCAAAATAATGTAAATATTGAATTTAGCAAAAAGCAAAGTAGGCAAAAGAATAGCGGCTATGATTATCAGCCCGCCCATCGTGGGTGTGCCTTGTTTTTTCTCCTCCCCTGCCAAGCCCAATTTGCGGACTTCTTCACTTGCTTGAAATTTGCGCAAGGCATTGATAAGTTTACGCCCATAAATCATGGCTATCAGCAACGAAAGTGCCGCCGCCATGCCTGCCCTGAACGAAATATATTGAAAAACACCTGCACCTGGTACATTGAATTGTTTGTCGAGATAGTCGAATAAATAATATAACATACTGTAATTTTTGCGCAAAGATAGCTTTTTCTTGAAAAAGCTAACTATGCGAACGAAATAATTATAGCTTTTTCTTGAAAAAGCTAACTATGCAAACGAAATAATTATAGCTTTTTCTTGAAAAAGCTAACTATGCAAACGAAATAATTATAGCTTTTTCTTGAAAAAGCTAACTATTTATACAATTTCTTAGTCATTTTTCCTATCTTTGCACTCAAATTTTTAAAATCGCTCATATTCTTTTTTTCCATGCGCTATATTTTATCAGCTATTTTTGTTTTTTTACAAACATATACTTTCGCACAAGACACACCCGAATACGTACCGTACAGGCTTGGCAACAAATGGGGCTATGCCGATAGAGAACAAAAAATAGTCATCTCTACAGATTTTGACGAAACGCGCCCCTTCTCAGAAGGACTTGCTTGCGTAAAAATAGGCACACAATACGGCTACATCAACCTAAAACAAATCGTAAAAACAGACATCAAATACTACTATGCCGCACAATTCAGACAAGGCGTAGCCAAAGTATGGTTCAATGGCTTGTATGGCTTAGTGGACAAGGAAGGCAAGGAAATTGTCCCCCCACAATATGACGACATCAGCTTTTTCAGTGAAAGCATCGCCAAAGTAACCCTCAGAGGCAAACATGGCTTTGTGAACTTACAAGGCAACCAAATCATTCCGTTACAATATGACAATGCTACGCCCTTCCAAGAAGGACTCGCGGCAGTCTGTATGGGGAAATTTTGGGGGTTCATTGATTCTACCAACCGCGAAGCCATCAAGCTCAAGTTTGATTTTGCTCTCCCTTTCAGAGAAGGCATGGCGGCAGTAAAACGACATACCAAATGGGGATTCATCAATGCAAAAGACGAGCTACTTGTGCAATATAAATATGATGCTATAGAAAGTTTTTTTGAGGGCTGGGCAAGAGTAGAACGCCAAGACAAATGGGGATTTGTAAACAAAAAAGGCGAAGAAATCCCCCCTACTTTTGATGCCGCTATCAGCTTCAGCGAAGGCATGGCGGCGGTAAGCAAAAATGGCAAATGGGGCTACATCAACAGCGAAGGTACATTGGCTTTGCCCATCAAGTTTGAATGGGCAGGTAGTTTCAAAAATGGACTTGCCAAAGTAAAATTAGGCAATGATTGGGGCTACATCAACCCCAAAGGCGAGGAAGTTATTCCTATTCGATACACTGCACTCGGAAATTTCTATGAAGGATTGGCTGACATAGAGATAGCAGGCAAGGCGGGCTTCACGGATAGGTTTGGCAACATAGTCATTTATGCCAAATACGATAACGTGAGCAACTTTGAAGGCGGACTTGCCAAAGTAGTCAAAAATGGCAAAACAGGCTACATAGACCGCAAAGGCAGAGAATATTTCAAAGACTAATCTCCACCCTTTACCCTTCCACCCTTCTACCCTTCCACCCTTTTTACCCTTCCACCCTTCCAC
>JAAFJK010000597.1 GCA_013298105.1 Cytophagales bacterium | reverse complement strand
CCCTGACCTTGCCTACTGGCTCTTATACCCTGAAGTCGTTTTATGTGGGCTATACGGAGATGAAACAAGCTGTCGTATTGAGCGCAGACCAAAAACTTGATTGGGCTTTGACAACAGACAACCAACTGGAAGAAATCGTCCTTGATGGCAAAAAAGAAGACGAAAACCTAACCAAGACCACGATGGGTATGGAAAAATTAGACATCAAAGAAATCGCTAAATTGCCTGTACTTTTTGGCGAAAAAGACGTACTCAAAACCTTGCAACTCCTCCCTGGCATCAAGTCGGCAGGTGAGGGCAATAGCGGTTTTTTTGTGCGCGGAGGCGCAAGCGACCAGAACCTTATCTTACTTGATGAGGCACCTGTTTACAATGCTTCACATTTGTTGGGTTTTTTCAGCACTTTCAATAGTGATGCCATCAAAGATGCCACCATCATCAAAGGCAACTCGCCTGCCCAATATGGTGGAAGACTTGCCTCTGTACTTGATGTGCGTATGCGTGAAGGCAATGATAAAACCTACAATGTTTCGGGTGGTATAGGATTGATTAGCAGTCGCTTGACTGTAGAAGGTCCTATTCAAAAAGAAAAATCTTCCTTCATGATTTCGGGACGTAGAACGTATGCAGATGTTTTTTTGAAGGCTTCAGAGGATTTTAAAGACAATAAACTCTACTTCTATGACCTAAATATGAAAGCAAATTACCGCATCAATGAAAAAAATCGCGTATTCTTATCAGGTTATTTTGGACGTGATGTATTGGGTTTTGGCGATGCTTTTGGCATTGATTGGGGCAATAGAACTGCTACTTTGCGTTGGAACAGCATTTTAAGCCCCCAATGGTTTTCCAATACCTCGTTGATTTATAGCGACTATAACTACAACATCAAATTGAACGCAGGTGGAACCAATATCAACATCGATTCAGAAATACAAGATTGGAACTTCAAACAAGAATTTCAATTCTTTCCCGACAACAAAAACTCTTGGCGTTTTGGCGTAAACTCTATTCATCATACCATCACACCCAGCCGTTTTGAAATAGGCAGTAACCAAGATGCCAATACGCAGATAAGTCGATTTGGTTGGGAAAATGCCATATATGCCAATAATACCTACAATGCTACACCAAGACTCAACATCGAATACGGTTTGCGCCTTTCTGCCTACAGTATTTTGGGAGGCGACACTTACAACATCTATGACAAAGGCATCAAAACAGACAGCAAAATTCTTGCAAAAGGTAGCGTAGGCAAGACTTATTACAACCTCGAACCACGCCTTTCTGGAAGCTACAAATTAGATGACAAAAGTAGCCTCAAAGCAGGTTATGCCCGCAATACACAACATTTGCACCTACTTAGCAACTCTACCACTACCAATCCGACTGACCAATGGATAGGCAACAGCTACAACATCAAGCCCGAAATAAGCGACCAAGTAAGTTTGGGCTATTTCCGAAACTTCAAAGATAATACCTTCGAATTCAGTGCAGAAGTCTATTACAAAACTATGCAAAACCAAGTAGATTACAAAAATGGCGCAGACATCAACACTGCCCCTGATGTAGAAAGTGAATTGCTTTTTGGCAAAGGGCGTGCGTATGGGCTTGAACTATTTATAAAAAAGAAAAAAGGTAGATTTACAGGCTGGATTAGCTACACACTTGCTCGCTCAGAACGCCAAATAGAAGGCATCAATCAGGGCGCGTGGTACAAAGCCAAACAAGACCGCCTGCACGACCTTTCACTCGTAGGTATGTTCCAACTTTCGCCCAAATGGTCGCTTTCAGGTGTATTCGTCTATTATACAGGCAATGCCGTAACATTCCCAAGTGCAAAATATGAAATTGATGGCAATACAACCTATTATTACACAGAGCGCAACGGCTACCGTATGCCTGCTTATCATCGCTTAGACTTCAGCGCGGTATATGAAAGTAAGCGCACAGGCAGATTCCAAAGCTCGTGGAATTTTGGACTTTACAACGTCTATGGACGTGAAAATGCTTATTCCATCAATTTTGAAAATGACCCCAATGATGCCTCACGCACACGCATCATGCAAACCGCGCTTTTCAAATGGGTGCCAAGTGTAACCTACAATTTTAAATTTTAATTGATGGTTGAGAGTTGAGGGTTGATAGTTGATGATTGATAGTTGATAGTTGATAGTTGATGATTGATAGTTGATAGTTGATAGTTGATAGTTGAGAGTGGTCAGTCTTAGTTAAATATTCGTTTTTTTTCGGTTGGCAATCCGCTTGCGGTTGTCAATCCGAAAAAAAGACAGCGAACAAATAAGAAAGACTGACCAATAGTTGATTTCTCAACTCTCAACTCTCATCTCTTAACTCTCAACCCTTACACCTTCAACCCTCAACCTTCAACCTTCAACCTTCAACCCTTCAACCCTCAACCCTTCAACCATCAACCCTTCAACCTTCAACCTTCAACCCTCAACCCTTCAACCCTTCAACCCTTCAACCCTTCAACCCATCAACCATCAACCATCAACCCTTCAACCATCAACCATCAACCCTTCCACCCCCTATGAAATATCTATTTTTTTTATTCACTCTTGTATTCTTTGCCTCTTGTGAAAAGGAAATATTCATTGACCTAAATGAAGCCGATACACGCCTTGTGATAGAAGCCAATTTGACAAACGAACAACAAGCACACACAGTCAAAATCACCAAAAGCATTGGCTTTAGTTCTTCCAATAACTATCCAGCAGGTACAGGCGCAGTAGTAAAGTTCTCTGATGATGCGGGCTGGAGTGAAACATTAAGCGAAACTTCTGCAGGCATTTACAAGACTACACCCATGACAGGGCAGGCAGGCAAGGTATATACCCTCATGGTTGTTTATGCAGGCAAGACTTATACAGCTTCCTGCAAAATGCCTTCGCCTGTACCATTGAAGGATTTGAAGATAGAAAAAAGAACTTTCGGACCTGGTAGCAACAGTGAGGAAAATTTTTATGTGATACCCCTCTATGA
>JAAFJK010000731.1 GCA_013298105.1 Cytophagales bacterium | reverse complement strand
AAACCGTACTTTCGTTAAATTTTGCCTTAAGCCTTACGCTGTTGTAGCGCAAGCCTTGAGTGGTGATAAATTTGGGGCTTATCTCCCACGTATGCGAAACATAGCCTGCAAAAGTACGCATTTTTGAACCGCCATTTGGGTAGCGTGTAGTTTGAGAGGATTGTACGCCTGTGCTTACGTTTTCTTTGAACGCATTGGAAAATACATCATTGTAAGCAAAATCAAGCCCATAACGGATTTCACTTTCTTTGATTTGCTTCGTGAAATCCAGACTTGCAGTGTAGGCTTTTACAGTTTCAGTCCTACGGTTGATGTCTGTGGCATTGAAGCGTCTATCGTGTCGGCTCTCCTCTATGTGTTGGTAGGCAAGGGTAAGTTTTGCCAAATCCGCAAAGCCCAAATTCTCCCAGTCCAAATGACTGGCTGCAAGGAGGCGTTTTTGGGGACCATAATACCACTCTGCCCACCTCAACTTGCCTGCCTGCAGTTCGCTTAGTCTGTCATAGCGGTTGATGTTGCTGGAGGTACTGTATTGTAAGTTGATTGTATGGGTAACATTTTTACTGTATTTGATGGCTAATTTTTGGAAAAAATCTGTTTGGTTATAGCCTGAGCCAGTCTGGAGATTCGTATTGTCTTGGGGCGTTTCTACATCTTTGTCGTCTATGCGTTCCGCAAATTTGAAGCGTTTGCCCCAATCTCCGTAGGCATCATTGCGCATATTGCCTGTCTGGAGGTCGCCAAAAAGTGAGCGCGTACTACCACCCACCCACGCAATCCGTTTGCTGGCTACATTCCAGTTGAAGTGTGTGGTAAGTTCCGAAGCCGCAGAGCCATAACGCAAATAAGCCTGTCCAGTTGTTTTTCCAAAAACAGGTTTGCGGGTATGAAAGTGCATCACGCCTCCAAGCGCATCACTGCCATACATCACAGAGCCAGGTCCGAATACGATTTCGGTCTTATCGAGCATGGCTTGGTCTATCGTGATGACATTTTGGAGGTGTCCACCTCTATAGATGGCGTTATTCATACGAATCCCATCTACTACCATCAGGACTTTATTTGCCTCAAAACCGCGTAAGATAGGACTTCCACCTCCGAGTTGGCTTTTTTGGACAAGCACCTGCCCCGACTGCTGAAGGACATCTGCCAGATTGCCTTGATTCATAAAAGCCATTTCTTTTCTGTTGATGACTTGGATTTGTTGGGCAATGTCGCGCCTCTTTTCCTCAAAACGGCTGGCAGAAACGACCACTTCATCAAGCGTATTCAGGGCTTCTGTAAGCAAAATACGTGGATTTTGGGAAAGTGCTTCAAAAGTCCTTTCTACAGGTTGGTAGCCCAATGCCTTGAGCGATATTTTATTGCCTTTGGGTACACTTACGAATCCTTTGGCATCTGTTATCGCGCCTTTAGCCTGTGCGCTATCACTTTGAAAAGATACAGTCGCGCCTACAACGGGCTGAAAGTTCGTCTTGTCTAAGACCTGAACCATCACATCTTGCGCCGCCAGAGGGCAGGCAAGGAGTATATATATAAAGATAAAAATATTTTTAAGCATAAAGATATAGAGCCTATGTCTGCAAAGACAAAGGCGATTAGCGTGAATAATGAACTGAGTATTAGACTTCTTGCGAAAGTATTTTTAACCCTTCTACATTTGGAGAATAGCACTTTCGCAAGAAGTCTATTCTGGCGGATAGGGAAAGGGAACTATAGCCCTTTCCAAAAAATCACATACATAGAGGCGAGGATATTGTAAGGTTTGTATGTAGTTGGATAGCTGAAAAACAGCTTTTTCTATATAAAATAATTCTGTATAAAATTTCAGTAAAGTTTTTTTGGTTTCATTACTTTGTGTATCATTCTCCAAATTTTGTTGCCAAAGTTGTGCAATCTGCGCCTTGATGTGGCTTTCTTTCTTATCCTCCCAACAGCTATAAATAAGTGTATCGCCTTCTTGATGTACCTCTACTACGTCATAGAGTTGATTTTTATATTCAAATTCGTGGGCGTGTTCCCACTTGAGCAGTGTTTTTGTTTCGGCTTCTGTGAATTTTAGTACAGTGAGGTCTTTTTTATCCAAGCCAGCCATGATTTGTGTTTTAGCTTCAGCACGCGCCCTTCCCTGCCTATATCGCAACCAAAGGTAGGTAGTCGCTATAGGCATACAAAAACAGAGAAGCAATAAA
>JAAFJK010000640.1 GCA_013298105.1 Cytophagales bacterium | reverse complement strand
CCTTGTTTCCTGTTTCCTGTTTCCTGTTTCCTGTTTCCTATTTCCTGTTTCCTGTTTCCTGTTCCCTGTTTCCTGTTTCCTGTTTCCTGTTTCCTGTTTCCTGTTTCCTGTTTCCTGTTTCCTGTTCCCTGTTTCCTGTTCCCTGTAAACCCCGTTTCCCTGTCCCCCTGTAAACCCTTTTCCCCTTTACTTCATCACATTTATCCAGCCCTTACAGCGTACACCTTTGGGCGAAGTAAGGTAGTAATAATAAGAGCCTGCCTCGATGCCTTTTCCCCAATCATCTTTATAGTTATCGGCTTTGAACATTTCTGTACCCCAGCGATTGTAGATTTCTATTTTGTAGCCTATCCGTTCGGGTGCTATGGCAAATGTATCATTTTTGCCGTCACTGTTGGGCGTGATGGTATTGGGAGGCAAGGAAAGATTGTCTTCTACTTCTATTTCTTTGCTAAAAATAGTCGTGCAGCTGCCATTCGCGCCTGTGAGTTCTATCTTATACTTGCCTGCCTTTGTGAGATTGTAAGGCGCGGGGGCTTGGTCTGTGAAAGTCGCTACTAAGTCTGTACCCAGCAATATGCGCCATTGATAAAGGGCAGTGTTTTTACTTTTATTTGTAAATGTTACGGTAGTGGGCTTCGCACAATCACTGCCCAGCTCGATGTCAAAATCAACTATAGGCTTATTCGTAACATTCACTACTACAGTATCTTTGAATATACAACCATCTGGATTTTCGCCTGTTACGATATAGCGCGTAGTAACGGTAGGCGAGGCTATAGGATTGGCAATGTTAGGATTGCTCAAGCCTGTTGCGGGAGTCCAAGTATAAGTTACGGGCGTGCCTGTGGGCGTTTCTGTAACATTCAGGGGGGTACTTTCGCCTGTACATATATTGGCATCTGCGCTTGCATTGAGCTTGAAAAGGATAAAAGTAATGTTTCTTTCGCGGTCTACAGTGGCAGCACATTTGCCATTACGCTGTATCTGAAGCCTTATTTTTACCTCGCCTGCCTGTGCTACAGTGCGGGTTATTTGGGTTACGTTCGGGAAAGTAGTCGTGCCACTTGCCTCCGTTACAGTCCAAACCCATGTGAGATTTTTGTATTTGGCAAAATTATATGTTGCCGTAAAGAAAGAAGGTACACATCCGCGCCCATTCACTACATTGATAAGCTCAAAATCGGGTTCTAAGTCAGGTATAACCTCTACCGTAACTTTTCCTTCCACCTCACAGTTATTGTTGTCTTTGGCAGTTACGGTGTAGGTAGTTGTTGTGGCAGGGGAGGCAAGGGGCGTTTGACTGTTGGGATTGTCCAAGCCTGTAGAGGGTTTCCAAGTAAAAGTAAATGGATTGGTACTATCCACATTGGCAGTAAGTTGTTTGCTCTGCCCTACACAAATAGTGTCCTTGCCTGCCACCGCTACTTCTATCTGAGAGATTCGGAAAAGCCTTTTGACTGTATCTGTTTTGAGGCAACTTGCCGCATTCTCGCCTACCAAAGAGATAAGATAGTCGCCTGGTGCAGGAAAATTGTAAGTAAAAGCAGGCGTGGTACTTGCAGGTACACCATCTATAGCCCACCGCCATTTTGTTACGCCTATACCTTCATATACGAACCGCGCAGGCGCGGGAAATTTGCACGCCTTTTGAATGATGATGCCTGTATCTACATCTCTGATAGTAAAGTCAAGTTTGAGTGTGCCTATGTCATATTTGAAGGCGGCATTGTTGCAGTTTGTAGAATTATTAAATTGTAATCCATTGGGTGTGAGTGTAAAATCATCGGCTCCTCCTGAACCACAGGAGGCACAAACCGCGTGATAGATAATGCCTTTTTTATCAAATCTCGAAGTCCCTCCATCTACGTGGTCGCCTGAACCCGCAGGCGAGTTTGTACCAAAAAAAGTAGCATACAGTCGACTTTTGAAGTCTTGCTCAAGAATCATGATATAAAAATCTTTTCCATCTGTAATCGTCCTATCTCCATCAGGGGTAGTAGTTAAGCCTGTGGTAGTCAATGCTGTAAGGTATTGTGTAGATTGCGTTCTTAGGTCAGCCCCCCAGCCTGTGATGTAGATGTTGCCACAAGTGCTTACAAGAAAGGCGGTGGGAGAAATGTCAGGCTTAGGAAGTCCGCCTGAGAGTGTACCTGCCCCAAAGCGGATAGAGCGGATACTTTGTGTAAGGTCATTGGATACTTTGTGGACGAATTGCGCCCCATTAGCTACAGTATAAACCCCTGTAGTAGGAAAAACAGGATAGTTACCGCGTGTCTGCCCCACCACATACACGAACCCAAAGTCGTCAAGGTCTATCAAATAGCACTGGTCTGCTTGGGCAGTACCCAAGTGGGTAATTTGTTTGCAAACACCCAACGAGTTAAATTTGGCTATGTAGCCATCATCACTGCCTTGTGTGAGTGGAATCATAGGGCTTGGCGCACCAAACTCGACCATGCTTCTTAGGTTGGTGCTATTCGTCCCTCCCGTAACATACACATTCAGTTGTTTATCTACTTTCATGGAGTAGGCATTGTCAATGCCATTGCCCCCTAAATAGGTACTCCAAATAAGTGCGCTCAAGCTATTATTCATTTTAAATAGCACACCATCTTGTAAGTCTGCAAGAGTAGCTTTAGCGGGATTTAGGGTAGGAAAGTTTACAGAATTGGTAACACTGGCTACATACACGAATCCGAGCGTATCTACCAAGATTTCAC
>JAAFJK010000274.1 GCA_013298105.1 Cytophagales bacterium | reverse complement strand
CGTAAATCATAAATCGTAAATCGTAAATCATAAATCGTAAATCATAAATCGTAAATCGTAAATCGTAAATCATAAATCGTAAATCATAAATCGTAAATCATAAATCGTAAATCGTAAATCGTAAATCGTAAATCGTAAATCGTAAATCGTAATTCCCTCACATGGCTACACTTGGTAGATTTTTTATTTTTATTTATATGATGTTCGTCAATCGTGAGCGGTTCTTGGTGTATGTCCGCCTCGTGATAGATGAGTGTATGGCTATAGGCATCAGTTCTATTTTTATCGTTACTATCATATCTACTTTTATAGGGGCGGTAAGTGCTTTGCAAACTGCTTACAACCTCATCAGCCCCTTGATTCCGCTCTATGTCATTGGGCAAATCGTGCGCGATATGACAGTGCTTGAGCTTGCGCCTACCATCACTTGTATCGTCTTGGCAGGCAAGGTAGGCTCGAATATAGCGGGACATCTTGGCACGATGCGCATCACAGAACAAATAGACGCACTTGAGGTCATGGGCATCAATTCTATTTCATACCTCGTTTTGCCCAAGATTTTGGGGGCATTGATTACAATACCTATGTTGGTGGTTTTGGCGGGTTTTTTGTCTATTTTGGGTGGGTTTTTGGCGGGTACGCTCGCAGGACAATTCACAGAAGTACAATATGTGCAAGGAATCCGCACAGACTTCAATCCCTTCACAGTGCAGTTTGCGCTCGTAAAAGCCTATACTTTCGCGTTTTTGATAGCTTCCATTTCTGCCTTCAAAGGCTTTTATACTCAAGGAGGCGCACTCGAAGTAGGACAGTCAAGCACTCAAGCCGTAACCAGCAGTTGTATCGCTATCTTATTGGCAGACTTTGTGTTAGCCCAGCTTTTGATGAGCTAACTATATCTTCTATTTTGCTATTTTATGGTAAAGAAAACTATTTTTTATATTTTCCTTTCATTTTTTTGCTTTTCTTCAGCATCAGCTCAAGAAAAAGGTAAACAATATTTGGCAAATTTAGAAAAACTATATGCCTGTTTGTCCAAAACGCCTTCCTTCAAGCAACAAATCAAAGGCAATGCGTTGAAAGAATACAATACTTTGTATCAAAAACTAAAAACAGATACTTTACATCTGAAGACTGATTTTGATGATTTTGTGCATTTTTCCCAGTTATTTTTTCCTATCAAGGACAATCATTTGGGCTTCATGCAAATTGATATAAAGGTAGCTTTTGATTCTACTTCTGAGAAAAATGCCCAATATGTAGCCGCCTACAAAGCCTCCAAAGCAAACAAAGACTTTCCCACCATCAACTTACACCTTGATTCGTTGGAAAAGGTCTTACTTACCAAAAAAATAGATGACATAGAAGGCATATACTTTTATGACCAATACCTCAAAGTAGGATTATATAAAAAAGCCAATACCAACCAATACATAGGTGTAGTGCTTCACACCACCATGCCACAATGGACACGCGGGCAGGTAAGTATGGTACTGTATGAACAAAAACCGCTGCATTTTAAGGCAATCTATGCGCACCCTGTTTACAAAAATTTCATACTTTACAACAACGAAAAGTTTAGAAATTTGTCCCTTATTAACTCTGCCTTCTATTATGCCGTAGATAATGCGGTGTATGTCAAAAAAATGCATGAAAAAGACTTTGTAAATATCTCTTCCAAAGCCCCCGAATTTCAGTACAAAAGATTGAATGCCGAGGCACAATATATCCGTTTGGGTAATTTTTCAGCCATGAACAAAGATATGCCCATTTCTCAAAAATTTTATGATGAGATAAAAGATTCACTCAATGCCAAGATGCTGGTAGTAGATTTGAGAAACAATGGCGGTGGTGCCGAAAAAATAGCCAAAAAATTTCTCAACCTTTTAACCAAATTCAGTAAAAAAGGCAAAATCGCAGTATTGGTAAACAATGGCACGATGAGTGCCGCAGAAATATTTACCCTGAATCTCAAAAAAAACAAAAATATCAAAGTATTTGGACAACAAACACGCGGTACCATTACGTATGGAAGCAATTATGGAAAAAGAGAAGGCATTAGTGAAGGTAAATTTTCAGTGTATATCACTGACATGATACCAAACGGCAATTTTTTGATGTATGAAGATGTGGGCGTAGCCCCCGATGTATTTCTAACCAATGACAGTGATTGGATACCACAAATCTTGTCTTGGTAACTTAGATACCTTAGCCCTACCCTTCTCCAATTCACGAGAAGTCTTATCATATTTTCTGAATCACAACTAAATTTTGAATATGTCAAAAGTCAAAATAGGCACTATCCAGATGGAGTGTACGGCTGACAAACAAGCCAATGTAGCCAAAACAATCGCCCAAATCCGCGCGGTAGCCCAAGAAGGAGCGCAAATCGTATGCCTACAAGAATTATTTGCTTCTTTGTACTTTTGTTTTGAAGAAAATCATGCGCACTTTCAGCTCGCAGAAAGCATACCCGAAGGCGATACTACGCGCCAAATGCAAGCCTTAGCCCAAGAACTTGGCATAGTGTTGATAGTTTCGATGTTCGAAAAAAGAGCGGCTGGACTTTATCACAACACGACCGCAGTCATAGATGCAGACGGCACTTATTTGGGCAAATACCGCAAAAATCATATCCCAGATGACCCTGGATTTTATGAAAAATTTTATTTTACCCCAGGCGATACAGGCTATCAAGTCTTTCAAACCAAATTTGCTAAAATAGGCATACTGATATGCTGGGACCAATGGTATCCCGAAGCGGCACGCATCACAAGCCTCATGGGGGCAGAAATCTTATTCTACCCAACCGCTATCGGCTGGGAGGTAGGCGAGCAGGCAAGTACCAACCAAGAGCAATACAATGCTTGGCAACTCATACAACGAAGCCACGCCATAGCCAATGGCATACCTGTAGTATCTGTAAACAGGGTAGGCAAGGAAGACGGCACACAGTTTTGGGGAGGCTCATTCATAGCCAATCAAATGGGAACGCTCTTGTACCTTGCCTCCCACGACCGCGAAGAAAACCATATACAAGAAATAGACCTCTCACTTTCAGACCATTATAGGACGATATGGCCTTTCTTGAGGGATAGACGCATAGATACCTACAGCCCTATTACCGCGCGTTTTTTGGATTAAAAACAAGTTTTTTTTATAAAAAATTTGCAGTTATAAAAAAATGCGTATCTTTAACAAATTTTTTTTAAGATATGAAAATCACACCTTCAGACATAAAGCAAAAAAGTTTTACCCTCAAGACCTTTGGCAAAGGGTATGACCGCGAAGAAGTTACGGCGTTTTTGGCACTCCTTTCTCAAGATTGGGAACTGATGCAAGACGAAAACAAAGAGTACAAAATAAAAGTCGACCTCCTTGAGAAAGAAGTAAACAAACTCAAAGAAGTCGAAAACTCGCTATTCCGTACCCTCAAAACGGCTGAAGATACCAGCGTGAACCTTGTAGAACAAGCCCGCAAAACCGCCGAGCTAAAAGTCCGCGAGTCGCAAATCAAGTCAGATGTAATCCTCAACGATGCCCGCAATCAAGCCCGCGAAATAGTGCAAAAGGCACAAGTACGTGCGCGTCAAGTGCTGGAGGAAATGCTACACGAGATGAAAAAACAAGAACGTGATGCAGACGACCTTCAACGCTACCGCAACAACTTCTTGGTAGAACTCAAAATGTTCTTGCAAGAAGGACTTGCAAAATTGGGACACTTTGACCAAAAAACAAATAGTATTTTCTTTGAAGAAAAAATCAGAGAAACCAGCGACCTCATCGAAGAACGCAATCACATGATTGATGAAAATTCTTACTTCATAAAAAAAGAAGCTGAACAAGCCGAAACCATCAATATCACAGAAGAAAAACCGTTTGACCTCCAAGCATTTTTGGCAGAACACGCGCCTAAAGACGAAAACTCTTTTTTTGAAGATAAAAATTAAGGTTAGGAACGAGTAAAAAATAAGATGGTCGGGTTTTTGTACGATATTTTGCGTTTAGACAAGGCGCAATAGAAGCGCAAAGCGATGTTTTGTAATGAATATTGCAACGAAGTATAAGCGTAAAAGATAAGCAAAAATACCCAAGTTATTTTTTACTCGTTCCTTATAACCCTTAGATTGACACATCTAAGGGTTCAAAACCAAATGCTCGCCAAATACTTCCTGCACTTCTTCCAATATAGCTTCTACCTCAGCAGGCGTAGGAGCCTCTACCAAGCGCATACGATAAGGCTTAAAATCTGTAATGCCTTTGAAATAAGGCGCGTAATGACGGCGCATTTCGAATAGTCCCAATTTTTCGCCTTTCCAAGTGATGGAGTGGCGAAAGTGCTGTAGGCACGCCTTCAACCTTTCCTCTATGGTAGGGCAGGCAAGGTGCGTACCTGTCGCCCAAAAATGTTTGATTTCTCTAAAAATCCAAGGATAACCTATCGCCGCCCGTCCAATCATCACGCCATCTACCCCATAGCGGTCGCGGTAGGCAAGGGCTTTTTCGGGCGAGTCTATGTCCCCATTCCCAAAAATCGGAATTTTAATGCGTGGATTGTCTTTTATTTTGCCTATCAATGTCCAGTCCGCATCACCTTTATACATTTGTGCGCGGGTACGCCCATGTATCGTAAGTGCTTGTATGCCAATGTCTTGTAATCTTTCAGCTACTTCTTCTACGTTTTTGGTGCTGTCGTCCCAGCCGAGCCTTGTTTTGACAGTTACGGGCAAGTGGGTGGCTTTTACTACAGCCGAAGTCATAGCTACCATTTTAGGAATATCTTGCAAAAGAGCCGCCCCTGCCCCTCTACAGGCTACATTTTTGACAGGACAGCCATAATTTATATCTATAAGGTCAGGATTGGCAGCGGTCGTTATCTCAGCACATTGGCGCATAGTTTCTACATCACTTCCAAATAGCTGTATGCCTATAGGTCGCTCATATTCAAATATATCGAGTTTTTGTACGCTCTTAGCCGCATCACGTATCAAGCCTTCGGAGGAGATAAACTCAGTGTACATCAAGTCCGCACCATATTCTTTGCATACAGCCCTGAAAGGCGGGTCGCTTACATCTTCCATAGGCGCAAGCAGAAGTGGAAAGTCAGGAAGTTCAATATTACCTATTTTTACCATAGTTTTATAGATTTTTTGCAAAGTTAGCAAAAAAATACATAGCTTCGTAAGAAGTTTGAAATAAGAAGTGCAAAGTATGAACTTAACAGTTTGATTATTAAAGCATTGTAAAAATAAAAAGATGACCTTATTCAATTCCTATTTCTTGATGATAAGAAAAACGCAAGGGTTTATTTTTTTGTTCTAAAATACCGCTATCTTTGCCCAAAATTTGTATTTAACCCACTCCAAATTGTACTATTATGATTATTGGCGTACCCAAAGAAATTAAAAATAACGAAAACCGCGTAGCACTTACCCCCGCAGGAGCGGCAGAACTCACTTCGCATGGGCATAAGGTCTATGTGCAAGCCACCGCAGGCGAGGGCAGTGGATTTCCTGACAATACTTACCAAGAGGCAGGCGCGGAAATATTGGCTACCATCGAGGAGATATATGCCATAGCCGAGATGATAGTGAAGGTAAAAGAGCCGATTGAGTCTGAGTACAAGCTCATCAAGCCCGACCAGTTGCTGTTTACGTATTTTCACTTTGCGTCTTACAAGCCTTTGACTGAAGCCATGATAGCTTCCAAAGCCATCTGCCTTGCCTACGAAACAGTAGAAAAAGCCGACCGCTCATTGCCTCTGCTTGTGCCTATGTCTGAAGTAGCAGGACGCATGGCAATACAAGAGGGCGCAAAATATTTGGAAAAACCCCTCAAAGGGCGTGGCATATTGTTGGGTGGTGTACCAGGCGTGAAGCCTGCCAATGTCTTGGTACTTGGAGGCGGTATCGTAGGTACTCAAGCGGCTAAAATGGCGGCTGGACTTGGTGCGCACGTAAAAATCATGGACGTGAGTTTGCCTCGCCTCCGTTATCTTTCAGACATCATGCCCGCAAATGTAGAAACGCTGATGTCCAATAAATATGCTATCCGCGAAGCCTTGATACACGCTGATTTGGTAATAGGCGCGGTGCTTATACCTGGTGCCAAAGCCCCTCACCTCGTTACGCGCGATATGCTTAAAATCATGAAAGCGGGTTCAGTTATCGTAGATGTGGCGGTTGACCAAGGCGGTTGTATCGAAACTTGTAAGCCTACTACTCACGAAGACCCTATTTATATCATTGATGAGGTAATTCACTATTGCGTGGCGAATATGCCGGGCGCAGTGCCTTATACTTCTACTGTAGCCCTTACGAACGCTACTTTGCCTTACACTGTAGATTTGGCAAATAAGGGCTGGCAAAAAGCCTGCAAAGACAATCATGAGCTTCGCTTGGGCTTGAATGTAGTGCGTGGAGATGTAGTTTACAAGGGTGTTTCTGATGCTTTTGATTTGCCTTACGTAGAAGTAAGCAAACATTTGTAAGGATACAAGAAAAAACCTCGTTTTTTGTTTACCATTCGGAAACAAAAAACGAGGTTTTTGAAAATATAACTCTGTTCAGACCACTGTACAATTTCAATTTAAGGAATGAAAATAAAATAACATGATAATTTCGCTCACGCGAAGCCACGCTGTAAGCGTCTGTTGGTATTGCCTAACCGCGTAAAAGCTCGATGACAAACGCTTACAGCGTGGCTAAATATGCTCAAGTTATTTTTTACTCGTTCCTAAGTTAGTGGTCAGTCTTTCTTATTTGTTCGCGGTCTTTTTTTCGGACCCGCAACCGCAAGCGGATTGCCAACCGAAAAAAAACGAACATTTAACTAAGACTGACCATTAGTAGATTTTTTGGAAAATTACAAGTCTTTAAAAATATTTCACACTTTTTCTCTTAAACCTATAAGGTCTTTAAAGACCTTATAGGTTTAAAAAATTGATAATGAGCCATTTATCAAAAAAATTTATTTTTAAAAATTTCCAAAACCACTTTTTATATTTGTATATCTAAAAAAGTGTAAACTGACAAATGAAAGATACCAAAATATGGCTCTCTTTTATTTACTTTGGGCAGGCAAGTTATAAATTTGTAAATATTTCAGGGGCAAAGTTTTTTTATATATAAAATTTACTATTTATTTGCATAAATTTGTTTATAGCAAGAATATGGCATTAGAAAACGACGACCCCTTCTCAAAATTATCCCACGCAGAAAGCAAACCGCAAGAAACTTCCTCTTTTTGGGGAGATATTGAAGGAGATGATGGGCATGAGCATAGTGATACCTACGACCCTGAGCGCGAAGCTAAAGCAGGCGGACATATCTCGCGCGAATTAAAACCCGAAGATGACGGCTTGTATCAATACGAAAAGATGCACCCGCTTCAAAAGGAAGAACTGCGCCATAAGCAAAACATGAACCGTTTGGAAGAAATCAATGCAGGCTTGAAAACAAGCTCAAATATGATTAATACCTTCCAAGACAATGCTGATGCGGCACTGAGATTCAATCCAAATGCGTACCAACTCACTAAAGAGATTCAAGGAAATCTGAAAGAACATCTGGCAAAACTTGACGAAGATTTGCTTAAGATGGACAGAGTCCTCTCTCCCGCAGATGAATCTATAGAAGCCTTTGCGAAGTTAGAAAAACTGAAAGAAGCCATCAAAACAGATTACGATTTTTATTATAAACAAAGTACAAGTTCAGGCAACTGGGCATTGATTTTTAGAGTGATGTCATCTGCACTCGCGGCTATCGTAACAGTGCTACTTGGTCTGAATATCACAGACTATATGAAAAGTTTGGGATTAGATTGGTTTGTAAATTTTTTCGCACTTTTGATAAGTGCTTTTATCTCTGTAATTGGTGTGATTCAAGGATTTTATGACGTGAATGAGGTGTTTTTGTTCTACAAAGGGACTGCCTACAAACTCGCCCAACTACTCAAAAAAATAGACTATCTTGAAGCAGGTAGTGATAAACAAATATCTCTCCATAAAGTTAATCTTATCTTCTTAGCACACACCAGAATCATAGAAAGTGTGCAAGAATACGAAATACAAGTGCGTACCGAAGGTGATGCAAAATAACCCCAAAACCCGCAAAAAAGTATATTTTGCGGGTTTTCTATTTTAGACTATGCTACGCATAGCCCACCATCTTGTAAGTCAAATACCCCAAAAACTCATGTACCCAGATTTGCCAAAGATACAAGGACTTTTCGGTAGGCAAGATAGCCCCAAAATGTAAGGTATTGTAAAAATCTTGTGTGTAGAACCCCGCACTGAAAGGCGTAACTTTGATACCTACTTTTTCAAAACAGGCTACAGCCCGCCTCATGTGAAAGCCAGAAGTAATGAGCAAATAAGCACTATTTGGAAAATGTTTGTCCAAAATGGCTTTTGTAAAAAGTGCATTTTCGCGTGTATTTCGCGCGTTTTCTTCTATGATGATGTCTGCCTCATCTACTTTTTCTTGTAGCAAAATGGTTGCTAATTTACGCGCTTCACTTGCATAGACTTTGCCTGTGATAGATACATTGCCTCCTGTGATCAATATTTTTTTGATTTTCCCTTGCCTGTAGAGCATCAGCGCGTGCAGCAAGCGGTCTGCACCCTCCGCCATGTGTATTCGGTCTTGAGGTGTTTTGCTACTATTTACCACACCCGTAAGGACAATGCCTATCTCAAACTTGCCTACCCTGTCTATCGGGATAGGTGCTATCTCCCACCCCAGCATCAATGTATTGATTAGGAAAGGGTTTGTAAGGATTATAAAAGTTGTTATAAAAGTTTTCTTAAAAAAAACTTTTAATTTTTTAGCAAATAACCAGCCCAGCCCCAAAGCTACGAGCCAATAAATAGGCATTAAAAAAATGGTAACGGTTTTAGAAATAATAAAAAACATACTACAAATGTAGGCTTTTAAAGTTAAAAACCGTATTTTTTTAACTAATTTCAAAAAAAAATACAACTACGCAAGTCCTTTGCGTATAGATAGTTGTATCTTTGTAAAAATATCTAAAAAACTATGAAACGAAGCGAAAAATTTACGCCTACTGACTTCAGAAATCTACAAATTGAAGACATAGACCTGATGAAAACCATTGGCAAGGTTACAAAACACCTCATCAATCATAAAATCTATACCAAAGAGGTTATTTTGACAAAACTGAACGAAATACGCGAAAATCCTGAAGCCTTTTTGGAAGATGAGGTGTTCGGTACTATCGCCCTTGCCTACCAAACCTTGCCTGCCGAAAAACGTTTGGCTATGCAAAAAGAACAAATCCACGCGCTGAAAGAAGAAACGCCTGCATACACTATTTTTGGGCGTGAAGGGATAGACGATTCAGCCATCGGACAGATGAATAATGCCATGCGCCTGCCTATCTCTATAGCGGGAGCTTTGATGCCTGATGCACATCATGGCTACGGCTTGCCCATAGGGGGCGTATTGGCTACTGAAGTGGATAAAATCATTCCGTTTGCGGTAGGGGTAGATATTGCGTGCCGTATGTGCCTTTCTGTGTTTGAAATAGAAGCAAGTTATTTGGACAAAAACAACCAAAAACTTAAAAATATGCTCCTGAAAAATACGTGCTTTGGTACAGGCAATGGCTTCGAGAAGCCACTCGAAGATGAGATTTGGGAACAAGATGCGTGGAGTGCCACCAAAATCATCAAACATCTGCGCGAAAAAGCCACGAAACAAATTGGCTCATCTGGTACAGGCAATCACTTTGTAGAGTGGGGCATTGTAGAAATAGCGCAAGAGCCGAACGAATTTTCCTTGCCTGCGGGCAAATATCTTGCCTTACTTTCGCACTCTGGTTCGCGTGGCTTTGGGGCAGGCATAGCTGAGTATTATTCTAAATTGGCGATGGAAAAAACCAAACTGCCCAACGAAGCAAAACATTTGGCATGGCTTGATTTGAATACACAAGAAGGACAAGAATATTGGATAGGTATGAATTTGGCGGGGGATTATGCCTCTGCAAATCATCATCATATCCATCGCAGAATGGCAAAAGATTTGGATTTGAAGCCTGTAAAAATGATTGAAAATCACCATAATTTTGCGTGGAAAGAAACACTGATAGACGGTACTGAAGTCATGGTACACCGCAAAGGCGCAACTCCTGCCAACAAAGAAGAAATAGGCATTATTCCTGGCTCGATGACAAAACCAGGGTTTGTGGTGCGCGGTAAGGGTTTTCCTGCCTCTTTAGCTTCGGCTTCGCATGGCGCGGGACGCGTGATGTCGCGCTCAAAGGCAAAACAAACTTTTACCAAACCGCAATGGGACAAGGCTTTGCAAGAGGA
>JAAFJK010000752.1 GCA_013298105.1 Cytophagales bacterium | reverse complement strand
AGGGTTGAAGGGATTTAAGGGTTGAAGGGTTGAAGGATTGAAGGGTTGAAGGTTGAAGGGTTGAAGGGGTTGAAGGGTTGAAGGGTTGAGAGTTGAAAGTTGGTGTATTGAATAATCAACTATCAACTATCAACTCTCAACTCTCAACTCTCAACTATCAACTATCAACTCTCAACTCTCAACTCTCAACTCTCAACTCTCAACTCTCAACTCTCAACTATCAACTTTCAACTCTCATCTCTCAACTCTCATTTAATTCCTTTGAAGTGCAAATTTAGCGTAATATTTGCACGTGCAGAAGGACTTTGATAAAAACCACCAAATAATCCTGTAAAAGTAAAATCAAACTCCACCAACCCGAACCGCGCTATCAAGCCTGTAGTAGCGGTATAGTAGGCAAGTGAAGTCGTCCTTACCTGCCCATCTACGAACTGCGTCCCTACACCCCCGCTCAGGCGCAACCATTCGCGGATAAGTCCGCCTCCCTCTATTTCATAAAAAGGCTGAAAAGGTTTGAGGTCGCCATTGGGTAGCGTAGTGTTTACGTTGGTTTGGTAAAGTTGCTTTAGTCCTGTAGTGCTTAGGAAGCCATAATTTGCAAACGCACCTATAGAGTTTCCACGTTCTTTTTTGCCTTCTTTTTTGATATTGAATCGGTAGGCAAGCATAGCCGAGCCTATGGGCATGATATTTTGAGGTTCATAGCCGAATCCGCTTTTTACGGCAGGCGTTACAGACGTGAATTGCAAAACATTGTTGAAAAGATGTTGAACGCCTCCGCCTATCTTGAGGCTTACGCGGTAGGGCAATAGAAGCCTACGTTCCTTTTTTTCCTTTATGCGATATTTTTTTTCGTCTTCTATCCGCAATTTTTCACGCTCAATGGCAAGTTTTTTATTTTCTTGGTCATTCAGTAATTGGGTGCGTTGGGCTTCAAGTTCAGTTTCGCGGATTTGTTTTCGTTTTTCGGATTCGAGCTTGTCGAGGTCTTGTTTTTGGGCATATTGTTCAGCTTGCCTGCGTTTTTCGAGTTCGCCTTTTTCGATTTCTTTTTCAGTTTCAGCTCTCAGGCGTGTGAGTTCCTTTTGTTTTTCGGCTTCTTCTTCTTCTGCCGTTAGTTTTCGGGCTTCTTTCAGTTCAATGTCCGATATAAGTGGTGTGGTGATGTAGGCTATGCCGTTTTTGCGCAAAAACGCTGTGAGATAGGTGTTTTTGATAGCCAACCCCACACCTTCTACGCCTTTTTGGATATATTTGGCGACCACTACGCCTACTACAAGCCCGTTTTTGTTGATAAGTGCGCCTCCGCTATTGCCAGGATTGATGGTCGTGGTGGTTTGTAGGCAATGCAAGGGCGCATCAGTGATTTGAGAGTTCAGCGTAGAGATTACGCCCCTACTCAGCGCGAACCCCGCGCCTATGCCATTGCCTATAGTGATGACTTCCGCGCCTTCTTTGGGCAAATCTTCGAGGACAGGCAGGGCAGGCAAGGCTTCATTTGCGTTGATTTTCAGGAGTGCGAGGTCGAGGTTTTGGTCATAATCTATGATTTGCGCCTTGTATTCTGCGCCATCTTTGAAAGACACTACAGCATCTTGGACTACATAGCCATATCGATTGCTTATGACGTGGTAGTTTGAGATGAGGTAGCCACTTGAGTTGATTACAAAGCCTGTCCCTTGACTGCCTGCGCTGGCAGTTTTGATAGTAACGATACTTTTTTCACAAAGCGCGTTGAGTTTTTCAGTGTCCATCTGTGCGAGTAGGCTTTTTGAGAAGCAGAGGCACAATAAAAGCAGTATAAATTTTGGCATAGTAGTAGAGGTTATTCGTTGTTGGATTGGGTAAGGTATTGTATGGCAGTCATGACCAATCCCGCGACTATGATAGAAGCGAATTCGCCCACCACGCCCCATACCATGAGGAAGTACAAAAAGCTGAATAGTTCGTCAGGACGTATCCAGTCCCATATTTTGAATCCAACGCTTACATAGCAGGCAAGGTGCGCCCCAAATATGACAAGCATATAGATAGCGGCATTATTTTGTGAATTGTTGTGTTGATTTGACATACTTTTGGGTGTTTTGATTTTGATGCAAAATTCAGCACGAAAGCCCCAAAAACAAAGCGAAAGTGGAGTTTCCACTTTCGCTTGATTTTCTGTTAGGAACGAGTAAAAAATAACTTGAGCATATTTAGCCACGCTGTAAGCGTCTGTTATCGAGCTTTTACGCGGTTAAGCAATACCAACAGACGCTTACAGCGTGGCTTCGAGTGTGTGAAATTATCATGTTATTTTATTTTCATTCCTTAAAAATTTTCGTTTACTTTTTTGGTTTGCCTGAGTATGGAGTTCTCGGATAGATAGTCCGTCAGTCCCGCGTGGGTTTGATTGAGTTCGTCCCATTCGGGCGTGTTGGGCGAGTATTGATAAGGTAGCGAAATGGCACTGGGGTGTCTGCGTATAAGCACACGCAAATTGGCAGAAAAGATATTATCTAAAGTTACGGTGGTAGAAACGGCATAAATACGCTCTACGCGCTCCCCTCCCGCCATGAGGTAGTTGCCGATATTGAAGCAAATTTGGTGGTGAAACTCGTATTCGTGGGTAGCACGTATATTGATGCTGACCATATTCGTCAGGAAATTGTGGGCTTTGCCATGATAGATATTGCCCCACTGCCCCTGAATCGTAACATTGCCATCTGCATGGAGTTGCAAGATGTTTTTTAGGATTCCTGCGCCTTCATTTGCTTTATGAAACATCTCATAAATTCCTGCAATTTGTTCAAACTTGCCTCCCAAAGCGTGATGCAAGTCGGCATATTCTGCCAGCATAAAATCCAATGCGTGAGGCTTCCATTGATAGTGATGCTCCAAAAGTAAATTCGTAAGTCCCTCCACAAAATTATGGAGTGTATCGTGTCCGACTTTCTCCTTGCCTCCCGCGATTTTGCTGATAGTAGCTTCGGCAATTCCTTTGTTTACGAGTTCTTTTTGTTGTTTTCCGAGTTTGGTTTTCCAAACCTCTATGCCGCGTTGGGCTTTGTGTAGTAGTGTGTCGTATTTTTCCATGTTGCAAAATTAAAGCGTGTAAAGGACATTTACACGCTTGGAAAGTGGTGGGAAAGGGGAAATTGAGATTATGGCATCGATGGGTGTTTGTATATATTTGGTAAATTCTCTAAATTCGTATTGTTTATGTTACTTTTAAAATACTTATATAGTTTTGGAAAATCATTAGGTAAGTTTTCTATTTCAATATGTTCGTTACCTCTCACATGAGCGAGTCCATTACGATAATTACCTAATTTAGCAAAATTAACAGGAAAATTAGCAAGTTGATTCTGGTTATAAAAATTGCGTAAAGCAACATTTTCAGTTCCATCAGATTGGCTACGAGCTACTTCACTACAAAATTTAGAATCCTTAATTTTACTTTCGTCAATATTTGCTCCATTATTTAAATATATTTTAGCTATCCTACTGATAATAGCCTCGAAAAGTAAGATAGTAGCGAGTGCTAACTGTCCACTTTTGTAATATCTTTCAGACATAAGCCACATTATTTCCCAAGAGTTATTTTTTAAGTTAATTTGATTGGGGAAATCAAGTATAGCTTCTTCTACAAATTTCAAAGGCTTAATTTCAGTAGTTACATTTTCCAACATTTCTTTTATTTTATTTTTGAATATTGTTGAATTTGATTTTATATTTTCAACATTATTTAATTGTAAACTTTGCGCATAGTCTTTTGCTTTAACTATCAAATTATTGTCAATATTTTTATCTTGTAATAGCTTAATGAATAGGCTCAAATCCCCATATTGCTTAAATGTATTAGAAGCATTTATCCAATCCATAATTTCAATTAGTGGTTTTAAGTCAAAAATAGGTGTTAAATTTTTTACCTGTTGTTTTCCATATATCGTTTCATATTCTTGTTTGCCATATTCATCTAAAGCGGGGAATTCTGCTGATAACTCTAACGCACCATAAAAAACATTTTTTATTTTGTTATTCAGAATTGTTTTAAAATAAAACAATCCTAAGAATAAAAATAATGGTTGGTATCGTAAACCATTTGTAATATCTATAGAAACAATATCGTTTTGTTGTGGTATTTTACTAATTGTTTCAAAAACACTCCAAAGTTCATCTTCATTTTTTCCAATAGGTATTATTTCTATAGCTGTTTTTGTACAGGATAACGTTTCGAATTCTTTTTCGATTAATTTTTGTGAAGTATCAGATAGTTCTCTATTTGATACTTCTTCTGAGATAGTGTTAAAATATGTTGTGATATCTTCATCACTTTCATTTTCTAAAACACAATGTGCGTACAAAGTATGCCACATAGAATCATTTGTTCCCAAAATGAAGACTTTATCAAAACTTTCTTTACCAACTAAAGAAATAATAGCTTCTCCCACAAAAGGGGTAGTTTTTATCTCAGATGGATTTTGAGGTAAAATATAGTGAGCTTTTCGGTATTCCTCTATTTTTAGTTGTTGTTGTCCTTTGCCCAATACAATAATTAAAATTTTTGCCATAATGAAAAAAAGGGGGGTAAGAGTGAATAAAAATTAAAATGTTACTTTACTAAAACAATGTATTGCAAAACACCCAAAAGTAAGGGCAGATTGTCCAAATAATATTTTTGAATGTCTATAGTGATGTCCTTGCCTACCAAGCGCAAGAAATGCCATACATCGCCATTGCTTACACAGCCAAAAATTTGAGAGATAGCATTTTGTCTTTTTTCGTTGAAAAATTGCGCACCCAACATTTGGGCTATACACTGCCCCATGCTATTTTCCACAATATTTTGTTTTGCTTCTACCAATCCAAATACAGGAGCTTTCAAACTAAAACTTTGTGGACTTTTGCTCAAGATATAATCACATTCGCCATGCAGTCCTTCGCGTTCCCCATCGAGTTCCTCACCTGAAAATATCGTAATCAGGTCTTTATTTCGTTCTGCCACTTCCAACAAAATAGGCGTTATGATAAGTTCAGAGCGCGATTTTTCGCTTTTGGCAGGCATTAGCTTCGCTTTCTGCAAAGTTTCCAAAAGCCACGCAGAAGGCTCTACAGGCGCGGGGGCAGGAAAGAGTAAATGTCTTTCCTCTCTCAAATCAAAGTCTTTGATGACATCTTCTAAACTGAATTTGCTGTATGCCATAAGAGGTTTATTTTTTGACTGCAATTTACAACATTTTTTGGGCGATTTCAAAAAGGCAACTCGCCTTCAGGTGTATCTATGTCCATGTCCCCAGATTCTTTGTACCAATCTTGGTCTTTGCAGGTGCAAAAGTCCATTCCCCAAGGACATTCGCCCTCCACATAATAGCAAAAATCTAAGTGCATCTCGCCATCAGGCAGTAGGCGCACTGTCGAATCTTGCCACTTCAGGCGCAACTCTTTGTAAAGTACAAGTTGAGAGGGCAGGCGGGTAGGCAAGTCTGCGATGACATTATTTGCTTCCCAGAGTTTTAGGATAGCCTCATTGAGTTGGGTTGCTTGCGCTTCAGTCAGTTGTT
>JAAFJK010000304.1:7966-12196 GCA_013298105.1 Cytophagales bacterium | reverse complement strand
ATCTTTTTTGCTTTTTAGTAATTTTAGGGGCTTAAATTGAAATTGTACAGTAGTCTGTTAATTTTTATTCCTTATCACTCATTTTCCACAAAAAACATCTGTATTTCGCCTTTGTTTTTAGCTTGTATCAGTCCGCGCGGCGTACATCTGAAGTGGTCTTTCACAAGGTTGTAAGTAGTTTCAGAGATATTGACCTTGCCTGCCTCGCCGCTACTCTCCATGCGTGCCGCTATATTTACGGCATCACCCCAGACATCATACGCGATTTTGCTTTTGCCAATCACGCCCGCTATCAGTGCGCCTGTATGAATGCCCACCCGTAGCTCCCACGCAGGCAAGTTGGCGAGTTCTTTTTCGGCTTTCCACTTTTTCATAAAGGTTTGCATAGCCAGCCCTGCTTTTACGGCATCTACAGGGTTCGTTTGGTTTTTGACAGGAATACCTGCTACAGCCATGTATGCGTCCCCTATAGTTTTGATTTTCTCGAGGTTATAGGTTTCGCATATCTCATCAAAAGCAAGGAAACAAGTATTCAAGTTTTCTATCACCTCTTGCGGGGGGAGCTTCTCTACAAGCTGTGTGAAGCCTTTGAAATCTGTAAAAAGTATGGTTGTTTTTTCGTAATGTTTGGGTGTAGCCTGTCCGCGTTCTTTGAGTTCTTCCGCGATTTCTTCGGGCAGGATATTCAGTAGCAGTCGTTCAGATTTGCTTCTTTCTTCTATGATATAGATATTTTGTTGGGCGATAAGGTCGCTTGCCTGCTTCAGTTCTATGTTTTTGAGTTTATGGATTTCGGCTTCTTGTTTAGATTTTTCTAAGTCATATTTGGCTTCGAGATTGGCATATTTGGCATCATTTTCTTCGCCTACTACTATAGTGTGTATTTCCATGTATTTTTCATAGTAACTGAGGGCTTCTTTTGGTTTGCCGAGTGCCTTATGTACTTCGGCAAGTCCTTGATAGGCACGCTGTAGGCGCGGTTGTGCAAGGACTTGAGTAGCACTTTCGATGGCTTTTTGGTAATAAAAAATAGCTTGTGTGTAGTCTTCCAAAGTCGTGTATATCCTACCCAGATTCAGCTCTGTGGTAGTCATACCGAGTATATTTTTTATATCGAGGCGAATTTGATAGCTTTTGAGGAGATAGTCTATAGATTTTTTACACTCATTCAGTTGTTCGTATGCCACCCCCAAATCATTGTAAATACGTGCCTCTACGGTAGGCAAGCTGGCTTGAAGTGCGGTAGGCAAGGCTTTGTAATAGTACGCTATCGCTTCTTGGTAGTTTTTGCGGGCAAAAGCGACATTGCCCAATCCACACAAACCAGAAGTATAACCTTCTACGTCTTTTATTTTTTCAAAGATGACTACAGCTTCTTGGTAGGCTTTTTCAGCATTTTCAAACTGTTTCATATCCATATAAAAACTTGCGACAAGGTATGAAGTCCAGCTTATGCTCATATCGTCTTGTCTTTCGCGTGCGTTTTCGATGGATTTTTGGGTATATTCGAAGCCCAAATCAAAGTCGCCCATACGCCAATAAATATTGCCATAGACCGAATACAGCCACGTGAGGGCATACGAATCTGTGTGTGCTAAGACCATAAGAGCCTCCTCAAGATACTTGATGGCTTGTTTAGGATTGGCTTTTCCGAAATATTCTTCTACCGCAAACATGACTTTTGCTTCTGCTATGCCCCTTTCGTATTGGATACTTGTGGCAAGGTCATAAACTTCGCGGGCGTATTGATAAGCCGCGTGGCGGTCTGCAATGCGGGTTTTGATAATTTTTTGTCCCAAATCCTCTATTTGGGCAATGACAAGGTTTTCTGCTTTAGTCATAAGTATTTATGCGTGTTTTTGTTTTTGAGCTACTGGTCAGTCTTAGTTAAATGTTCGTTTTTTTTCGGTTGGCAATCCGCTTGCGGTTGTCAATCCGAAAAAAAGACAGCGAACAAATAAGAAAGACTGACCACTACCATACAAATTTTGTCTGGCTCATTTGTTTTTTGAGTTTATCTTGCGTTTCGGTACTTACCCCACAGCCCCGCCCAAAGAGTGTTTTTAGCCCTGAGAGTGCCTGCAAATCTTGAGGAAGTCGCTCAAGTGGATTGTAAGCAAAGTGTAGCGTTTGTAATTTTTTCAAATGTGTGATTTCTGAAGGCAAGTTTTTTAGTTGATTGTTGCCTATGTGAAGTTCCAAAAGTGCGTTTAACTTGCCTACGGAGGCAGGCAAGGCGGTTAGCTTGTTGTTGGATAAGTTGAGTTTTTCTAAATTTTCTAACCCACTCAAGTCAAAAGAAATAGCCGTAAGTGCGTTTTGGGCTACTACAAGGTCTTTCAGTTTTTGGCACTTGCCTACGGAGGCAGGCAAGGTCTTGAGTTGGTTGTATTCGAGGTCTAAGATTTCCAAGTTTTGCCACTTGCCTACGGAGGCAGGCAAGTCCTTCAGTTGTGTTTCATACAAAGAAATAGCCTGCAAAGACTCCACTTCAAACAAAGCGGGAGGCACTTCTCCCAAAGGGTTGCTTGCCAAATACAACATTTTGAGCTTTTTGAGTGAAGCGATTTTAGGTGATACGCGCTTAATTTGGCAATTTGAGGCATATATTTTCTCCAAATGTACGAGCGCACCTATCTCATCACCTATCTCTGTATAGGCAGAGCCTTCCAAGATAAGTTCTTTTAGATTTTTGAACTTTACAATGTCGGCAGGCAATTTTTCGGCACTGCTCATGGATAGATTCAAGACTGTAACAGTATCAGCTTTGGGCAATAGGCGTGCAATCCTACTTTGGGCAGTTCCCCAAAATAATTGATGATACATACGCAATGTATTCACACCTGCCAGCGAAAGTATCCCATTCACGCCCCAAAAGCTAAACCAAACTATCAGCACCCAGCCCCACCATTTTATTTTTGAAATAGACATTTTTGGATTTACGATTTAGGATTTGCGATTTGCGATTTACGATTTACGATTTACGATTTTATTTTTGTATAAAATGTTATCAATCAAATGCTTACTTATTTCCCTGTCCCCCGTTTACCTGTCCTCCTATTCTTCTGCCCCCCGTTTCCCTGTCTCCCCGTTCTCCTGTCCTCCCATTCTCCCGTCCCCCCGTTTACCTGTCCTCCCTTTCCCCCTTCAACCCTTCAGCAATTTCAATAGCTTTTCAGGATAACTAAGCAACTGTTTGCCTTCTTCTGTTTTGGTAAGTGGAAACTCCTCAAACTTGCCTTCATAATACCAATAAGAGCGAATATTGATAGGACCAGGGTCTTGCGAAAAGAAAATCTCTACCAAATGAATCATAGCCGCTATGTACCTGAGCGCAGTGTTGCCCTCTATAGGGTGTACTATGGCTTTGCCCTTAGATGGGATATGCACTACAGAGCCAAGCATACCCACCGCTTGTGGGGCATTGTAGGCAAGCTCCAGCATATAAGGTGCGGAGAAATCACCACTAAAAAACGCATAAATCTCTAAATTTTCTAACTCTACACGCTCTACATTGATATTTTCCTTGCCTACATTCGCAAGTGCAATCTGAAAAAGCGTATCTATGGGCATTTCCCAATCTGCCATCAGGCTTTTGTCAATATAATGAAAACGCTCATCATAATCCAGCACCAAAAACGTACAAGTATAAGGTATGTCTTCGCGGTAGGCAAGTCTTTCGAGAGAAGCATCATCAAACGCAAACCTTGAGCGCACTACGACCTTCAGCAAAGGCTCTGCATATTCAAAGTCTTTCATAAAAAAATTGTGCTTCGCTTCATTGAAAAGCGGTTTGCCCAAATACATATCTATCAGTGCTGCCCACTCCTCTATAGGGACTGCTTTGCATTTACGCGCCACATTGCGGAGGCTGAAGGTCATCTTGTTGTCTGCTTTTTGAGGGTCAGAAGTACGTATTTCGCCTTCCTTTACAGATTCTATTTGTGTGTGTTTACCGATGGCTTGTAGGGCATTTTCCAAAATAACTTCATATTCTTCTTGCGTAAGCAAGTCTTTAAAATCTTCTGGAAGGGTGCGGTCGATGGATTCCATAATATTTTTTTGTAATTATTTAGCCCCCTGCCCCAAAGGGGAGAATTATCTCCAATTTTCGCCTATTTTAGTGTTTTGGTAGGCAAGTTTAAATGCAAACCTACACAAAAACTCCCCTTTGGGGCTGGGGGCTAAATAGTTACTTTTTTTTATCCTGCAAAGATAGCTTTTTTATAC
>JAAFJK010000304.1:0-7956 GCA_013298105.1 Cytophagales bacterium | reverse complement strand
TTTCTGGAAGGGTGCGGTCGATGGATTCCATAATATTTTTTTTTATCCTGCAAAGATAGCTTTTTTATACCAATAAAAAAACTTGCCTACCCACGCGGGCAGGCAAGTTTTTTATTTTGCATTTTTTCTAAAAAGACTATGGACGACCTAACAAAAGACCAAGCCTATCAAAGCCTACTAAACCAGATTTCAAACATTTATGAAGAGGGAAGGCAAAAGTATATCAATATGCCAATGATGGGTTATTGGACAATATATTATAGAATTTGAGCAACAAGGTAAAATGGCTCTTCGAAAGTTATTACGGAATTTGAAATATGAGGCATTGTAAAAGTAAGTCATGTTGCTTCAACCCTTCGGGTGTCTAAACTAACTAACTCATTTTGAGTTAGTTAGTTTAGACACCCGAAGGGTTGAAGCTCTCTAAGAATCAGGCATCCGCAATAACTTTTTAAGAACCCTAAAATTCTGCGTGCTAAAAGCATACCACAAAAACGTTACTATTCTTTAAATTCGTTATCAAAATGACATTTCAACGAAAATAAGCGTTTTTTTTGGTACGTTGTCAAGGTCTGCGACCATTGACAACGTACCAAAAAAAACTTTTTGCCCTTCATGATTGGCAATCCGAAAAAAATATCTTTTTAGTCTTTATGCCCTAATAATCAATATTTTAGCCGAAAGTGTAAATACTTTTGAAAAAAAAGCCTTCAAAAAAAACACTTTCCCCTACATTTGGTTAAGATTACAAGGTAGAAAAAGAACCTGCGCATTTACTTATGAGTGTTTATTCGATTAGAGATTTGGAACAGTTGTCGGGCATCAAAGCCCACACATTACGAATCTGGGAACAACGTTACAATATCGTAAGCCCCAAACGCACAGACTCCAACATTCGCTACTATGATGATGTGGATTTGAAGCTGATACTGAACATATCTTTGCTCAAAGACCATGGATTCAAAATATCACAAATAGCAGAGATGAAAGAGGGGGAGATGAAAAATGAGATTATAAAAATCACAGACAAAAGCCTTAGCTCAAGCGAACAGGTGCAAGCACTTACGCTCGCTATGATAGAACTTGACGAGGAGCGATTTGATAAAATCATTGCCACCAATGCGTTACAGCTTGGATTCGAACGTACTATGATGCAAGTCATCTATCCCTTCCTCGTGAGGGTGGGTGTACTATGGCAGACAGGGGCGATACACCCCGCACAAGAGCATTTTATGAGCAATCTTATCAGACAAAAACTGATAGTAGCCATTGATGGACAAGTAGTAAAGCATAACCCGAATGCAAAGAAATTCCTGCTCTTTTTGCCAGAAGGCGAATTGCATGAGCTGTCGCTCCTATTCGCCAACTACTTGGTAAAAAGCCGTAACCACAAGGTGGTTTATTTGGGGCAAAGCCTGCCCCTGCAAGACTTGTTTGAGGTATATAAAGTCTATCAGCCTGAGTACATCATGACTATAGCTACTTCAAGCCCAAGCCAAAATACCGTACAAGAATACATAGACCAACTCGCACAGAAGTTTTCAGAATCTAAGATACTTTTGAGTGGCTATCAAATCATAGGGCAAGACCTGCAAGTACCTGCAAACGCCATGCTAATTTACAAAATAGAAGATTTGGTGGATTATTTGGATAACCTGAAATAACCCATCGAAAATAGGTTGTCTGACATTTTTTGTGGAGAAGCATTTTTTGAGCAAGTTAGTAATTTAAGAAACGCCTTTTTTGCTCAATAGGATAGGGTTTTAAACCCTATCCTATTGAGCAAAAAAAAGCTACCACAAAAATTGTCAGACAACCCGAAAATAAAACGCCCCAAAAGTTCAAACTTTTGGGGCATTTTCTTGCCCAGTAATATGATACTTTTTTTTGCTGAGGTTTAAAAGACACTTTTCTCTTTAGGATGCAATAGGAATTTAGCCATTCTGTAAGAATCCCTTATCAGTATTTTGCGCGGTGCTAAAGGAACAGGAGATGCTTACAGCATCACTACTCCTGTATCATTTGCCTCCTAAAAAGAAAAGTGTCTCAAATTTGCATGACAAAGTATAATAAAAAATATTCAAGACTTGCGTCTTGCCTATGCCATTTTCGCCTGCAAGAATTTTTACATCTTCCTCAAAAGGAATATGCACATCAGTTGTACCAAAAAGCCCATAAATAGAGAAGGACTTGAGATTACTTGTTTTCATAGAAGTATTTTTAAATAATTGATTACCTTGCCTGCCCCAAGTTATTTATGCGACTTTGGGCAGGCAAGGGCAAAATTACCACCTTATCAAAGCCGAAGCCCACGTAAAGCCACTGCCAAATGCGGCAAGGCAGACCAAATCGCCTTCTTTCAGACGGTTTTGCTCCCAAAGTTCGCTCAAACAGATAGGAATAGTAGCGGCAGTGGTATTGCCGTATTTTTGAATATTGTTATATACTTTGTCTTCAGGTAAGCCCATTTTGATACGGACAGCCTCCGCTATCCTAAGATTTGCTTGATGTGGCACAAGCATATCTATATCACTTATTTTGCAGTCATTGGCTTGTAAGGCTTCGTCTATGACTTCACTAAAGCGCGTTACTGCGTGTTTGAATACAGCACTCCCTTTCATAAAAGGCAGATGTTTGCCTTCTTCTATGATTTTGGTGGACATTCTATCCTTCAGACGACTGCCAGGGTGTTCGAGTATTAAATCTTCAGCATATTTGCCTTCAGCATGAAGGTGTGTAGAAAGCACACGCCTATCAGGATTGTCGGTTCGCTCTACCACTACCGCGCCCGCACCATCTCCAAACAGCACCGCAAAGTCCCTGTTGCGGGTGCTAAGTTCCAAAATATTGGATTGTATCTCCGAACCCACCACAAGGATACGCTGATACATACCCGTTTTGATGAATTGGTCTGCTATCGAAAGTCCATAGATGAACCCCGAACATTGCGCACGCACGTCCAACGCCCCAATCTCACGAAAAGGCAACGCGCGTTGCAAAAGCACACCCGAGCCAGGGAAATTGTAGTCAGGACTAAGCGTAGCAAATATAATAAAGTCAATGTCTTGTGCAGTGATGCCAGCCCTCTCAAGTGCCATCTCCGAAGCACGCGCTCCCATACTCGAAACGGTATCTTTGCCTTCAGTAAAAAATCTACGTTCCTTGATACCTGAGCGTTCTGTAATCCAAGCATCGCTTGTATCCATCAGTTTCTCAAGGTCGTGGTTCGTAACAACGGTTTCAGGTAGATAAAAACCTACTCCTGTAATGCGCGAAAAATTCATAAATTCAATGGTAAAGAATAAATCACGCAAAATTAGCAAACAAAAACCGCAATACAAAATTAGTCTGCCCCCATCACATCAAGTAGTTGTCTGATAAGCTCATGCCAAAGTGCTTTTAAGTCTTTGGGATTGGTCATATCTGAATAGTCGGTTATTTTTAAAAACGTGCCATTCGTAAGTTCACTTTGTTGGATTTTGAACTCAATGTACGCAGGGTCGGGCATTTCTTGTTTTTCAGCGTTCAAAAACTCGTACTTCACGCATTTATTTTGCCTACTGACGGCTATGCGGGCATAGTGGTCGCTGTTGTCCCAGATAAAGTTCAGCACTTTATCATTGTCTTGGGTTACTTTGTCTGCAAACCATTCTGCAAGGCTTGCGGGATTTTGGAGGTACGGAAAGAGGATGCGAGGCGAGCTATTCACTTCAAACTCCTCAGTATATTTATATTTATGCATGGCATTGTCCTAATTTAGTGGATAAAAAATATTTTTTTCGTAAATATAGCTATTTATTTTGCATATTAAAAAAAATAATCTAATTTTGCAACTCAATAAGAAAAAAAAATTTGGCGGGGTAGCTCAGGTGGTTAGAGCGTTGGATTCATAACCCAAAGGTCGAGAGTTCAACTCTCTCCCCCGCTACTATTAAAAGAAAGATGTCTAATAGGCATCTTTCTTTTTTATGGGGCAGGCAAGGATTTGCTTTTTCGGTTTATAATGCGTTATTTTGCCTATCTAAAAAATATCAACCCTAAACCAACCCCATCTATGAAAAAGTCCAGCCTTTTTTGTTTGATAGCCCTCTTTATGATGGCTTGCTCCGACACTATAGAGGAGTACATAACCTACGAAAAACAGACACCAATTTATGTAACTGTTGCAGAGTTTCGTAATAAGCCTATCGGAGCTGAAGCCCCCCACGCCCTAAAAGATGTAGGCAAGATTTATACCTACAATCAATACCTGTTTGTGAATGAGCGCGGAAAAGGTATTCATATCATTGATAACAGCAACCCCTCAGCACCCATACAGATAAAGTTTTTGAATATCGTAGGCAATGTGGATATGGCTGTTCGAAACGGTATCTTGTATGCGGATTGTGTGGTAGATTTGGTGCGTTTTGACGTAACCAATCCCGCCCAGCCTATATTCCTATCAAGAGAAGTGAATGTATTACCCAACTTGTATCCAGAATTTAATCTTGGTGTAGAATATGTGGTGGTGGGTGTAATCAAGGAAATCATCAGAGAAAAACGCAACTTCTCCACTCGTGGTGGTTTTCGTTTTGGAGGTATGTATTCCGCATCTTCTTACTCAGATGCAAGTTCCTCACCTTCAACTTCGCCCAATGCGGTAGGCAAGGGCGGTTCTATGGCACGTTTTGCGATAGTAAACGACTACTTGTATGCTGTTACACAAAGTAGCATCATTACTTTCAATATTGCCCAAGAGAGTGTTCAAAGATTGGGTACGTTCAATTTAAGCGCAGGAGGCATAGTAGAAACTATTTTCCCCTACAACAACAACCTTTTTATAGGCTGTACGAATGGTATGTATATTTTAGGATTAAGCAATCCTGCTTCACCTCAACAATTATCTTTTGTAGGGCATTTTCCTTCTTGCGACCCTGTAGTGGTCGAAGGCAATTATGCCTACATCACATTGCGTGTAGGTACTAATTGTCAAAATGCCACCAACGAATTGCAAGTATATGATATTACCAATCTGCAAAGCCCCCAACGTGTCAAAACCTATCCTATGATGCTTCCACATGGCTTGGGAATTCAAAACAATACCCTCTTTATTTGCGAAGGCAAGCATGGCTTAAAAGTATTTGATGCTTCAAATAAACAAGAAATAGACAAAAACTTAAAACAACATATCAACAATGTCCACGCGTATGATGTGATTCCGATGGGCAATGTATTGATGATGATAGGCGAAAACGGACTTTTTCAATACAGCATCAGCAACTCAAAAACCCTACAATTATTAAGTTCACTGCGCGTAAATTGATATGAAAATACTGTTTTTTGTTTTGCTTTGTGTCTTGCCTGCCTACAGTTTCGCGCAAAAGAACTTGCCTACCTCAAAGCCCGCCAAACAACGCAATGCGCTCCAGCCCAAAGGCTATACAGGTGGGGCGCAACTTGGGCTATTTATGTCAAGGGCATACTACACCTCTCCTTGGGGTAGTTATTATTACACCAACACGAGCGGAATGAGTTTTCAAACCATGCAAGGTTATAGGTTCAATCCTTATTTGGCACTTTATGGTGTGGCAGAGTTGAATATCTATGATGTAATGTACTTATTACCTGTCATGGTGTCAGGCAAAGCAACTTTGCGCAAACATGGATTCACACCTTATTTGGTAGGCGAGGCAGGCTACGCGCTTGAACTTGTCAATGACAAAAAAAGAGCCGATAATTCCAAAAGCTGGGGAGGACTTGCTTTTGGAGGAGAATTGGGATTGCAATTTCCTAATCCCCAAAAAACAGCGGTTACTTTTGCTGTAGGTGTGCGAAATCAACGTATGCGTCAGGAATATATAGAAAATAGTACCTTTTATGAAAGTCGTATTATTGCAAGACGCTTACACATTCGATTGGGTATGACCTTTTAAATCACAATCTTTAGCTATGTTTTCTAAAAAAATATTTATATTATCGTTCTTAGGCTTTGTCTTGACGACTTTCGTGGGTACAGCCCAAAGTCGCTTAATGTCGCCCAAAGGCTATATGGGTTTGGTAAAAATAGGTTTTCTGAACCCTATGACTTCTAACAACTATCCTGCTTTTTTGGCCACACTTCAGACATTGCATGGGTATAGATTCAATCCACACTTTGCGCTACTGGGTGGGATAGAGCTAAATTCTTATGATAGGACAGAAATTATGCCTCTCTTGGTAGCCGCCAAAGGTACTTTGCGCAAAAAAGCTACAAGCCCTTTTGCTATGGTAGAGTTGGGTTATGGATTTGAATTGGAAAATGATAAAAGTTCTTATTACTCTCAATACGAAACTGTAGGTGGGCTTACATTCGGAATAGAAGGGGGTATGCAATTTCCGCTTGATTCAAAAACTATCATTACCATGAGCATTGGCTACAGGTCGCAAGCTATGGGCTACAATGAATACCGCTCTCCTACATTTGGCATATCGACTAACGAAAGAGTACGTTATGTGGAACATAACCTCCATGTGCGGGTAGGTGGTATTTTTTAAATGTTGTATCTATGTGTTAAGGAACAAGTAGAAAATAACGGTTGTCTGACATTTTTTGTGGAGAGGAAAAAGAGCGCGTTTTGTCATCATGAGCGAACCACGAGATTATTCGCTTTGCTCACAATGACAAACTCGGTACTTCCACAAATGAAATTTCGTGTCAATGAATAATTTGTAAGGGCAAACACATAGGTTTGCCCCTACATTTTTGATATTCAATACGAATTTTCTACAGAACAAAAAACCTTGCCTACACAGGGCAGGCAAGGTTTTTATCGCACAATTTACAAGATTATTGTATAGTGTAGTTATTGTCGCAAGTACCATCTCCAAAATCAAGTGTTATATTGATGTTTTGGGTTATGAGTTGCAATTTTCCTTTTGTGGGGCGGAAGATTCCTTGTAGCATACAAGCCGTTTTGAACTGCAAAGGCGCACCTTCTATGGTTTGGGCTTGGTATGTTTTGTTGTTGATATTTTTGCCTTTGTGTACGCCCGCTATCAAGAATACGTTGTCTGCCCATACCAAAGGCGTATTAGCTCCTTCAACCCATGTGCGCAGGCGGTTTGTATTCCATTCAATCGTTTTATTGTCAGAAAAAATCAACTTCGCATAACTCTCTGCAGGGTCTGCATTTTGGAGTGCGCCAAATACACGAATCCGATGTTTGATAGGTTCTACTGATACATTGGGATTGGTAGCACTTGCCATACTTTCGTTGGTTACGATTTTGGTGGCTTCAAGTTTCACATATTTTGTATCGGGTTCAGTGGCTTTTTTGACAAAAAAGTTCTCAAAGCGCGTAGTCATAACCGCACCAGGCGAGCCGTATTTTTTGGTATGCGTGGTTATCATAGTCCCTTTGTATGTACGTCCTTGATAGGTACAGCCATTAGCAGAGAAAGCGATAATAACTTTTTTGCCCACTACAGTAGTGTTAGGCACTGTCCAATCTTGTACAGTTACTGTGGCGCAGTTGGGCAGGAGCGTTTGTTGCGTTTCTTTTTCGCCATTGGCGGGACGCGCCCCCATGAAGCTTTCCTCTGAAGTACCTTGCACTATATCTGTGATAGCATCAAATTCATTTTCAGAAAAATTATTATCTTCCATGCTTTGCGCATTTTCGGCATCTATGCGTGGGTCTGCTTCGCGGAGGTTGCAAGAAGCGAAAGTAAGAGTCGTAGCAAGTACGCCCAAAAGGACGATTTTATTCCAAGTCTTTTTCATATTGGTTTTGTGGTTTTTTAATGTTTAGACATTTTCGGGCAGGCAAGGTTTAAACATTTCAAAAAAAATAATCAAATTTCTTTCTTGGAAACGAGTAGAAAATAACTTGAGAATATTTAGCCACGCTGTAAGCGTCTGTTATCGAGCTTTTACGCGGTTAGGCAATACCAACAGACGCTTACAGCGTGGCTTCGCGTGAGTGAAATTATCATGTT